>NZ_JBIXLN010000002.1:0-200925 GCF_045798555.1 Paeniglutamicibacter sp. MACA_103
ATAGGCAGCGTGGTGCTTGGAATGGTGCAGCTCCATGATCCGCGCCGAAATGCTCGGCTCCAGGGCCGCGTAATCGTACTGCAGCTCGGGCAAGGTATAAATAGCCAAAATGACTCCTCATTCTCTTCGGCACCCCGCAGGACGCGGGTGCACTGTTCTTCGTTACTGCATCTCCGCGCAGCTGGCGGAAAACTCGTGTATCAGTGCTCGAGCATATCCAAGGGAACGCTCGCCTCGGTGCCGGGTATTCCCAGCTCGGACGCCCTTTTGTCGGCCATGGCCAACAGCCGGCGGATTCGCCCGGCAATCGCGTCCTTGGTCATCGGCGGCTCGGCCATGCGGCCGAGCTCGTCCAGGGACGCCTGCTTGTGCGCCACGCGCAGGGCACCGGCGTACTTGAGGTGCTCGGGCACTTCCTCGCCCAGGATCTCCAGGGCCCGGTCGACCCTGGCCCCGGCGGCGACGGCGGCCTGGGCCGAGCGGCGCAGGTTCGCGTCGTCGAAGTTGGCCAGGCGGTTGGCCGTGGCCCGCACTTCCTTGCGCATCCGACGCTCCTCCCAGACCATCAGCGCGTCGTGGGCGCCCATGCGGGTGAGCAGCTGCGCGATGGCCTCGCCGTCGCGGATGACCACGCGGTCCACGCCGCGGACCTCGCGCGCCTTGGCCACCAGGCCCAGGCGCCGCGCGGCGCCGACCAGCGCCAGCGCCGATTCGGGTCCGGGGCAGGTGATTTCCAGTGCCGAGGAGCGTCCGGGCTCGGTCAGCGAACCGTGGGAGAGGAAGGCGCCGCGCCACACGGCCTCGGCGTCGGCGGTGGAGCCGTTGACGATGACCGAGGGAAGGCCGCGCACAGGCCGTCCGCGCCCGTCGAGCAGGCCGGTCTGGCGCGCCAGGGCCTCGCCGTCGCGCACCACCCTGACCACGTAGCGGTTGCCGCGGCGCAGGCCTCCCCCGGAGACCACGATGATTTCCGAGGTGTGTCCGTAGACCTCGGCGATGGCGGCACGCAGCCGCCGGGCGGTGGCGGCGAGGTCAACCTCTGCCTCGATGACAATGCGCCCGGAAATGATGTGCAGTCCACCGCAAAAGCGCAGCATGGTGGATACCTCTGCCTTGCGCTCGGATGACCGCCGGATTTCAAGCCGGGACAGTTCGTCCTTGACGGAAGCCGTCAGTGCCATGGATTGTTTCCTAACTGCTGGGCTCGTCTGTGCTGAACGTGGTGAACACGTCGTGGTATGCGGCGGCAAGTCTCAAGGGGTCGTGGACTGCGCGTCCGGCACCAACCCCTACTTTACCGAAAAAGGTGCGGGCACCTAGCCGGGCCGCCGCCTGCGTGAACGCCTCGTGGTCCGAAATGGTCGCCGGGTCGGCCAGCACGGCGTCCAGCCGGAGCTCCGGCGCGTACCGGGAGATGACCTCCAGGTGCGCCGCGGCGTCCATGCCGCCGGTCTCCGCGGTGTTGGTGGAGAGGTTCATGGTCAGCAGCCGGCGGGCGGGGGTTTGCTGCAGCGCCTCGCGCATTTCCGGCAGCAAAAGGTGCGGCAGCACCGAGGTGTACCAGGACCCGGGGCCCAGTACGACCCAGTCCGCCAGCTCGATGGCGTCCAGCGCCTCGGTGCAGGCCGCGGCGTCGGCGGGTTCCAGGCGCACGTTGGAGACCAGGGCGCTCTCCCCGGCCTCGGCCAGTTTCGCCTGCCCCGAGATGCGGCGCCGGACCAGCCCGGTGCCGGCGTCTTCCTGCAGCACGTCCCCGGTGATGGTCAGCGGGGTGATGCTCATGGGCAGCACCTGGCCGCGGGCGCCGAGCAAGGCGCCGGCCCAGCGCAGCCCGGCCACCGGGTCCTTGAGCAGTTCCCACAGCGCCACGATCAGCAGGTTGCCCACCGCGTGCTTGTCGAGCGAGGCCGTCGTGCCGGGCTTGGAGGTGAAGCGGTGCTGCATGACGTCGCGCCAGGTCCTCCCCCAGTCGGTGTCGTCGCACAATGCGGCCAGCGCCATGCGCAGGTCCCCGGGGGGCAGCACGTCCAGTTCCTCGCGCAGGCGCCCGGAGGAGCCCCCGTCGTCGGCAACCGTGACGATGGCGGTCAGGTCGGTGGTGAGCCGGCGCAGCGCGGAGAGCGAGGCGGAGAGCCCGTGGCCGCCGCCGAGGGCGACCACGCGCACCACCTGGTTGTCCTCGGCGGAACGGGCGGGGGGCTGGATGGGGATGGGGCCGGTGAAAAACGCCATGGCGGACTACTCGCGACCCAGGTCCCGGTGCGTGATGTTCACCCGCACGCTGGGCAGCTGGGCCAGCCGGCGCCCGATCTCCTCGGCTGTGGCCACGGAGCGGTGCTTGCCGCCCGTGCAGCCCACGGCGATGGTTGCATAGTGCTTGTTTTCGCGGCGGTAGCCCTCGAAGACCGGTTCGAGGGCGCCGATGTAGCGCTCGATGAACTCGGCGGCGCCCGTGGCACCGAGCACGTAGTCGGAGACCTGCTTTTCCTTGCCCGTGTGCGGGCGCAGTTCCGGGACCCAGTGCGGGTTGGGGATGAAGCGGACATCGGCCACGTAGTTGGCGTCCGTGGGCAGCCCGTACTTGAAGCCGAAGCTCATCACATTCAAACGCAGCACTATGGGGCCGGACTCGGAGAAG
This sequence comes from Paeniglutamicibacter sp. MACA_103, assembly GCF_045798555.1. Classification (NCBI taxonomy): domain Bacteria; kingdom Bacillati; phylum Actinomycetota; class Actinomycetes; order Micrococcales; family Micrococcaceae; genus Paeniglutamicibacter; species Paeniglutamicibacter sp. MACA_103. Next base: position 2,639 of record NZ_JBIXLN010000002.1, read on the forward strand.
AGCTCGGTGATGGAACGGGCCAGGTCGTGCACCGACATCTCGGTGGTGTCCAGGACGATTTCCGCTGCTTCCTTCAGCTCGCGCAGCACCTCGCGTTCGCGGTTGATCCCGTCGACGATCCGCTCGTCCTCCTGCTGCGGGTGCGGGCGCCTGCCCTGTTCGAAGCGGCGCACCAGCAGGTCGTCGGCGGCGTCCAGGAAGAGCACGCGGTAGGCGATGCCGGCGGCGGTCAGCGCGTTGAGGTTCTCGCGCAGCTGCGGGAAGAGCGACTTGGAGCGCACGTCCATCACCACGGCGAGCTTCGGGATGGAGCCGCCGGAGTGGGCCACGATCTCGGTGAGCATGCCCAGCAGCGTCGGGGGGAGGTTTTCCACCACATACCAGCCGTGGTCTTCCAGCGCGTGCGCGGCGGTGGTGCGGCCGGCGCCCGACATGCCGGTTATCACCAGAAGTTCGGACTCGGGAGGTTTCACGGGGGCAAGCTCGGAAGTCATGGTCCCTAGCCTAGTCGCCTTCGCGGGCACAACGGGCTAGTCAAGTACCTCTCCGGTCGTCATGTTCACTGCCGGCGCACCGGTTCCGGCCGCGGCCAGCGCGTCGAACACCGTGGCAGCAAGCGCCTTTCCGATGCCCGGGACCTCCATGAGTTCCTCCCTGGAGGCGGCGCGCATCTTCTTCATCGAGCCGAAGTGCTTGCGCAGCGCCTCGCGCTTGGCCGGGCCCAGGCCCTCGATGGTGTCCAGCAACGAGGTGGTCATCGAGGCCGAGCGCTTCTTGCGGTGGAAGGTGATGGCGAAGCGGTGTGCCTCGTCGCGGATCCGCTGGACCATGTACAGCGCGTGGGAGGCCCGCGGCAGGATCACCGGGAACTCGTCCTCGGGCAGCCAGAGCTCCTCCAGCCGCTTGGCCAGCCCGACCACGTAGATGTCGTCGATGCCGAGGTCTGCCAGCGCCCGGGAGGCGGCGGCGACCTGCGGCGGGCCGCCGTCGACGATGACCAGCGAGGGCGGGTAGGCGAACTTGCGCGTCGGCATGCGCTCGGAGGCGTCGGCGATGTCGATTTCGCCGCTGACCATCGGGACGGTGTCGGCCATTTCCGCCAGGTAGTTCCGGAAGCGGCGGGAGATCACGTCGTACATCGAGGCGGTGTCGTCGCGGGCCGCGTCCCCGGTGATCGCGAACTTGCGGTAGTCGCTCTTCTTCGGCAGCCCGTCCTCGAACACCACCATGGAGGCGACGACGTTGGTGCCCTGGGTGTGCGAGGCGTCGTAGCATTCGATGCGCAGCAGCGGGGTGGGCAGGCCCAGGGCGTCCTGGAGTTCCTGCAGCGAGGCCGAGCGGGTGGTCAGGTCCCCGGCGCGCCGGGACTTGTGCAGGCGCAGCGACTGCTCGGCGTTTTCCCGCACGGTTTCGGCCAGCGCCGCCTTGTCCCCGCGCATCGCCACGCGCAGCGAGACGGCCGAGCCGCGGCGTTCGTGCAGCCACGCGGCCACCTGCTCGGTGTTCTCCGGCAGCACCGGGACCAGCACCTCGCGCGGGATCCGGTCGTCTCCGGCCGCCTCGCCGTAGACCTGGGTGAGCAGGTGCTCGATGAATTCGGCCGGAGTGGAGTCCTCGACCTTTTCCACGACCCAGCCGCGCTGGCCGCGGATGCGCCCGTTGCGCACGTGGAAGACCTGCACGGCTGCCTCGAGTTCGTCCTCGTGCACCGCGAAGATGTCGGCCTCGGTGTTCTCGGCCAGCACCACGGCGTTGCGTTCGAAGACCCGGCGCAGCGCGGCGATGTCGTCGCGGTGGCGGGCGGCCTGCTCGTACTCGAGCTTCGAGACAGCATCGGCCATCTTGGCCTCGAGTTCCTTGATGAAGCGGGTGCCCTCCCCACCCATGAACTGGCACAAATCCGCGGCGAGCTGCTTGTGGTCCTCGGGGCTGATGCGTCCCACGCAGGGGGCCGCGCACTTGTCGATGTAGCCGAGCAGGCAGGGCCGCCCGGAGGATTCAGCGCGCCTGAACACCCCGGCCGAGCAGCTGCGCACCGGGAAGACGCGCAGCAGCGTGTCGAGGGTTTCGCGGATGGCCTTGGCCGGGTAGAACGGGCCGAAGTACTTGGTGTCCTTGCGCTTGTCCCCGCGCATCACCTGGGCGCGCGGGTACTTCTCCCCCATGGTCACCGCGAGGTACGGGTAGGACTTGTCGTCGCGGAAGACGATGTTGAAGCGCGGGTTGAACTCCTTGATCCAGGTGTATTCCAGCTGGAGGGCCTCGAGCTCGGAGCCCACGACGGTCCACTCCACACTCGTGGCGGTGTGCACCATGGCGTGGGTCTTGGCGGTCAGCGAAGCCGGGTTGGCGAAGTAGGAGTTCAGCCGTTGCCGCAGCACCTTGGCCTTGCCGACGTAGATGACCCGTCCCACTTCGTCGCGGAAGCGGTACACCCCGGGGTTGACCGGGATGTCCCCCGTCGCGGGGCGGTAGCTTCTTGGGTCTGCCACGAGTGCGCCTTCGCTGCTAGTCGGTGATGGGTGTCTGGTTGTAGGCGTCCACGCGCTCCTGGCCGGTGAGCTCCGCGATGGCATCGACGATCGCGTCGGTGGCGGCGCGGCGCTGCGGCAGCGGGTGCTTGCGGCCCAGGTGCTCGAATTGCAGCGGCTTGCCGAAGGCCAGGGTGAAGTGGTGTGGGGTGATCCGGTTGGTTCCGGCCGGCTGCAGCTTCTCGGTGCCGATGAGCCCGACGGGCACCACCGGCGCCCCGGTGCTCAGCGCCAGCCAGCCCACGCCGGTGCGCCCGCGGTAGAGCATGCCGTCGCGGGAGCGGGTGCCCTCCGGGTAGATGCCGATGCCGCCGCCGGTTTCCAGGATGTCGACCAGGGATTCCAGCGCCGCCACGGAGGCGGCCTGCTCCCCGCGCTGCACCGGGATGGAGCCCACGGACTCGAAGAAGGTCTTCATGGCCTTCCCCTTGAGGCCGGGGGTGGTGAAGTACTCGGCCTTGGCGAAGAACGCCACGTCGCGCGGGGTCAGCGCCTGGATGATGATGGAGTCCAGGAAGGAGAGGTGGTTGGAGGCGATGATCACGGGCCCGGTGCGCGGCACGTTTTCCAGGCCGGTGACGGTGGGACGGCACAGCCCCGAAAGCAGCCCGCGGATCGAGGAGCGGGTCATGGTGTACAGGCTCATTTAGGCGCTGGCTCCCTTGGTGGTGTCGGCCGTGAGCGATTCGCGCACCGCTTCCCCGGCGGCGTTGCCCAGCAGCAGGTCGGCGAGCTCGGCAAGGTCCGCGGCGTGGGCCCCCGCCCCCGCGGCGGCCAGCTCGCCGCTCTCGGCGAACCCCCAGCCGGCGCCGATGGACGCCATGTTGTTCTCGTGGGCGGCCTCGATGTCGTAGCGGCGGTCCCCCACCATCACGCAGCGTGCCGGATCCAGGTTGTGTTCGCGGATCGCCGCGGCAAGGATGTGGGTCTTGGACGAGGAGGTCCCGTCGCCCTCGTCGTCGTTGCCGAAGATCCCGTCGAGCAGCGGGGTGATTTCCTGCACCGCGAGCAGCTGGCGGGCAATGTGCGTGGGCTTGGCGGTGGCCACCAGCACCGTGGTGCCGGCGGCGCGCAGTGCGGCCAGCACCTGCCTCACTCCCGGGTAGGGCCGCGAGGCCGCCATGCCGGTTTCGGCATATTGCGCGCGGTAGGTTGCGATCAAAAAGCCGATGTCGTCGGCGGTGACGCCGTCGATGGAGGCCAGCCCGAGGGTCAGCGGCGGGCCGATCAGGGAACGGAGTTTTTCTTCACCCGGGTCGGGGATCTGCGCCTGCGTCAACGCATGGCGGATACCCGAGGTGATGGCCCCGGCCGGATCCACGAGGGTTCCATCGAGGTCAAGGAGCACGGCGGAGGGAGCAATCATCACTGTTGTATTCTCGCATGGACTGGGCGCTGCCGCCGTTCGTGCATGCCCGAAGCGGCATACACGAACGGCTTTGCCGGCTAGCCGAGCAGCGGCGCGAGGAACTTTCCGGTATAGCTGCCGCTCACCTTGGCGACCTCTTCCGGGGTGCCGACGGCAATGATCTCGCCGCCGCCGGAACCACCCTCGGGGCCCAGGTCGATGACCCAGTCCGCGGACTTGATCACGTCGAGGTTGTGCTCGATGGTGATGACGGTGTTGCCCTTGTCGACCAGGCCCTGCAGGACCAGCAGGAGCTTGCGGATGTCCTCGAAATGGAGGCCGGTGGTGGGCTCGTCGAGCACGTAGATCGAGCGGCCGTTGGAGCGTTTCTGCAATTCCGCGGCGAGTTTCACGCGCTGCGCCTCGCCGCCGGAGAGCGTGGTGGAGGCCTGCCCGAGCCGGACGTAGCCGAGCCCCACGTCCACCAGCGTGCGCAGGTGGCGGGCGATCGGGGTGAAGGCGGCGAAGAATTCCGCACCCTCCTCGATGGGCATGTTCAGCACGTCGGCGATGGATTTGCCCTTGTAGTGCACTTCCAGGGTCTCGCGGTTGTAGCGCGCACCATGGCAAACCTCACAGGGGACATACACGTCCGGCAGGAAGTTCATCTCGATCTTCAGCGTGCCGTCGCCCGAGCAGGATTCGCAGCGTCCGCCCTTGACGTTGAAGGAGAAGCGGCCCTGCAGGTAGCCGCGGACCTTGGCCTCGTTGGTCTCCGCGAAGAGCTTGCGGATGTGGTCGAAGACCCCGGTGTAGGTGGCCGGGTTGGAGCGCGGGGTGCGGCCGATGGGCGACTGGTCGACGTGGATGACCTTGTCCAGGTGCTCGAGGCCCTCGACGCGGGTGTGCCGTCCGGGCACCTGCTTGGCGCCGTTGAGCCGGTTGGCCAGCACCTTGTAGAGCACGTCGTTGACCAGCGTGGACTTGCCCGAGCCGGAGACCCCGGTGATGGCGGTCAGGACACCGAGCGGGAAGCGCGCGGTGAGGTCCTCGAGGTTGTTTTCGCGGGCACCCACGACGGTGATCTGGCGCTTCTTGTCGATCTTGCGGCGCTTGGCCGGCACCTCGATCTGCCTGCGCCCGGAGAGGTAGTCGCCGGTGATCGAGCGGGTGTTGGCCTTCAGGTCCTCCAGGGACCCGGAGTGCACGACCTCGCCGCCGTGTTCCCCGGCGCCGGGGCCGATGTCGACGATCCAGTCGGCCTCGGCAATGGTGTCCTCGTCGTGTTCGACGACGATCAGCGTGTTGCCCAGCGAACGCAGCCGGGTGAGGGTCTCGATGAGCCGGCGGTTGTCACGCTGGTGCAGGCCGATGGAGGGCTCGTCGAGCACGTAGAGCACGCCCACCAGGCCCGAGCCGATCTGCGTGGCCAGCCGGATGCGCTGGGCTTCGCCGCCGGACAACGTCCCCGCGGCGCGTTCCAGGTTCAGGTATTCGAGTCCCACGTCCAGCAGGAAGCGCAGGCGGGCCTGGATCTCCTTGAGCACCTGGGTGGCGATCTGCGCCTCGCGGCCGGTCAGCACCAGGTTGTCGAGGAACCCGGCGCACTCGCGCATCGGCATGGCGGAGACCTCGGCAATGGACTTGCCGTTGATCAGCACCGACAGGGAGGCGGCATTCAGTCGCGCGCCGTTGCACTCCGGGCAAGGGATCTGCCGCATGTACTCTTCGTACTTGTCGCGGGCGTTGTCCGACTCGGTTTCCAGGTGCTTGCGGTGGATGTACTGCACCACGCCCTCGAAACCGGTGGAGTACTTGCGTTCCCGGCCGAAGCGGTTCTTGTACTGCACGACGACCTTGTGGTCCTTGCCGTGCAGGATGGCCTGCCGTGCCACCGCGGGAAGCTTGTTCCACGGCGTTTCGAGCGTGAAGTCCATTTCGGCGCCCAGGCCCTCGAGCAGGCGGTTCCAGTATTCGCTGGTTGCGGTTCCGAGCGACCACGGCGCGATGGCGCCTTGCCCCAGCGGCATCTCGACATCGGGAATGATCAGGTCTTCGTCGACCTCGAGGCGCGTGCCGATGCCGCTGCAGGCGGGGCAGGCGCCGAAGGGGTTGTTGAAGGAGAACGAGCGGGGCTCGATCTCGTCGATGGCCAACGGGTGTTCGTTGGGGCAGGCCAGGTTTTCGGAGAAGGCGCGCACGCGACCCTCGTCTTCCGGATCGAGGTCCACGAAATCAATCAGGACCCGGCCCTCGGAGAGGTTGAGCGCGGTTTCGATGGAGTCGGTCAGGCGCTGGCGCACGGTGTCGTTGATGGCCAGTCGGTCGATGACGACCTCGATGGTGTGCTTGAACTGCTTTCCGAGCTTGGGCGGATCGCTGAGCTGGATCGTTTCGCCGTCGACCCGTGCCCGAGAGTAGCCCTTGGAGCCCAGCTCCTTGAACAGGTCGACGAATTCGCCCTTGCGGCCGCGCACGACCGGGGCCAAGACCTGGAATCGGGTCTTGGGTGCGAGCTCGAGCAGCTGGTCCACGATCTGCTGCGGGGTCTGCTTGGTGACGGCTTCGCCGCAGACCGGGCAATAGGGACGGCCCACGCGAGCCCAAAGCAGGCGCATGTAGTCGTAGATTTCCGTGATGGTACCCACGGTGGACCGGGGGTTCTTCGAGGTCGACTTCTGGTCGATCGACACCGCCGGCGAAAGCCCCTCGATGAAGTCGACATCTGGCTTGTCGACCTGGCCGAGGAACTGGCGGGCGTATGCCGAGAGCGATTCGACGTAGCGCCGCTGCCCCTCGGCAAAGATGGTGTCGAAAGCCAGGGAGGACTTGCCGGAGCCGGAGAGGCCGGTGAACACGATCATCGCGTCACGCGGCAAATCCAGGTCGACGTTGCGCAGATTGTGTTCACGCGCGCCCTTGACCACCAAGCGGGTCAAGTCGTGCGGACGGGAGGTTTCAAGGGAGCGGGAAGTAGCCACCAGAACATGCTAATCGAAAACTGGTTCGAATTGCGCGCACTTGTGAGCAATACGACCCGGTGCTATCCAAGCTGCGAACTGAACGCCGCACGCACGTAGCCGACAGCCGCTTTTTCGGAGATTCCCCAGCGAGTCGCAACGGCCGCAAATTCCGAGGCGGCATCCGCCACGGCGATGGATCCCTCGTCGCCGGTGGCCTGCACGATGGTGCCGTGGCGCCCTCGTGTCACGACCGCTCCGCTGGCTTCCAGTTCCTTGTAGACCTTTGCCGCGGTGTTCACCGCGAGCCCGAGCTGCTCGGCGAGCGCCCGGACCGGAGGCAGCTTGGTTCCTGCCTTGAGCCGACCCTTGGAGATGGCAACAAGTATCTGCTGTCTGACTTGTTGGTAGGGGGCGGTTTTATCCGTGCTGTCGAGAGCGATGAATGCCAGCGGATTGCTATCCATGTGTGCCGTCCTTCGTTGGTACCGGGGCAGGGCCTGCGCTTCAGACTATCGCGTGGTCATTGTCGTGCCACGTAAGGTGTTGTCATGAGTGAAATCTTCCTTGACCTCACCAATGTGACCGTCCGGTCCGTGAGCGTTTCCGAAATGTCGAACAACATCTACTTGGTGACCTCGAAGAGCGATGGCTCGCAGTTGCTGATCGACGCCGCCGACGATGCGCCTGCCATAGACGGGCTGGTCGAGTCGGCATCCTCCGACACAGAGGTTGCCACGAGGCTCGAAGGCATCGCCACGACACACCAGCATTGGGACCACATCAGGGCGCTGCATGAGTACGTGGAAAGCACCGGGGCGAAGACCTTTGCCGGTGCCGAGGACGTTGAAGGGATCGCGGCCGGTGCCGATGTGGCCATCGACGTTCCGCTGAAGCACGGCGACACCGTATCGGTGGGCACAACGGTCCTTGAGTGCGTGCACCTACGTGGCCACACCCCCGGCTCCATTGCCTATGTGCTTCGCGACGGCGGGACAACGGTCATTTTCAGCGGCGACTCGCTGTTCCCAGGAGGCGTGGGAAACACCCAGAACGATGCGGGACGCTTTGCATCGTTGCTTGATGACGTCACGACCCGGCTCTTCGAACAGTATCCGGATGATTCCCTGGTGCTTCCCGGTCACGGCGCGACGACGACGCTGGGTGCGGAACGCCCAAATCTGGACGAATGGCGAGTCAGGGGCTGGTAGGCACGACACTGTCGGTGGACCCCGGCGGTGATTCCGGGGTTCCCGGCAACGGCGGGGCCATCGAGCGGTACATCTGACCGCTGGGCGTCTTGATCAAGATCGTGTGCCGGGGACCCAGAATCACGAATTCTTCCCAGCCGGAAGTTTCTTTCGTGTGGTTGCACTGGACACATCGGCCATCCGTGTTGGCCTCCGTGGTCTTTCCACCCCTGGCCACTTGGTAAACGTGGTCATGATGGCGGATCGGGGCTCCGCAATAGGGCGTGCGGCAGTATTGATCACGTACGGAGATCAAGTCCTTCAGTTTCTGCGGAAGAATCCGTGCATCCGATTCCATAGCGACGAGTTGGCCGCTGACCGGGGCCGTGTATAGGCGGCGGATCCAGGCTTGCTCTTCGTTTTCACCGTCGGGACCGGTACGGTCACCCGTGATCAGCCATCGTGCGTATTCGGCGGATACGATCCCGTAGCCTTTGATGAATGCTGGCTCGCTATCGCCTGCAAAAAGGCACTTGTCGGTCATCGCGAGGTGAACCATCAGCGGCGGGCGCGAGGCCAGATTCTGCCCGGTGACGCACTCGACCACGGTGTCAGCCATGACCTGTGCATCAGTACGCTTGTCATCAATCGAACGACGCCGTGCAGCCGCCCTGGTCAGCGCTTCCTTGAATGCAACGCCTTGAACCACGGGGAGCAGGCCGCTCACTCGCATCATCCCGTCGGGGGTGGCCGTCACGGATATGCGTCGTTTCTTCATCGCGTCCGCGTGGTTGATCATGTCTTCGGTGCTATCGAACGCGAGGGCTTCCTTCTTGGCCCGGGCCAAAAGCTCCTTGTCACCGACGCCTTCCAGAGCACCCTGTTCGCCGGCAATTTCCCGGTCGATCAGTTCGCGGACACCGGGGTCCAACTGGTTGGTTTCGCGCACCAGAATCATGGCCCGGTCTTCGTTCAGCTCTCCACGCTCCAGGGCATTGAAGGTATAGGGCATGTGCTCAATCATGGATCTTGCGTAGGAGATAAACCGCGAACCGAGGTGCTGCGATTCCTTGCGGGCAAGCGCCACTTCGGCACCTGCACCGCGGTTCGGATTCTCCTTGTAGATGCCTTCATCCTCGTGTCGGGCAATGATGTCCTGCTCAAGCCCATAGGCTTCCTTGGCCTGGGCCGCGCAGATCGCTGCTTTGGCCCTTTCCAGGGCTGCGATCCGGGCTACCCTCGTTTGTTCCCCGACGCTCTGGGGCAGGTGGGTCATGGCTACGCCCACGTCGTCGATGAAGTCAACGTAATCATCACCTGGCTTTTGCGCCAACGCGCGCTCTCTGGCGGGCTTGGCCATGTCTGCCGGTATATGGCGATGGCCAAGGAGAATCTCCCCGGCAGCCTCCGCAGAGAGAGAAATCGGGTTCGACAAGTAGCCTTCGCACTCTTCGAACATATTTACTACTATACGCCCGATCGCCCCGGATGTGAAGACCTTGATGAATTTATTGATTCATAAAACATCATGTCAGACGAGCATTGTTAAAAAACTTCGCCTTCATCGTGAAATCGGGCGGGAAACCCCGGGACGACTACTTGAAGCTCATTCCTTGTGCCTCGCAGGCATTCTTGAACGATTCCTCGTCAGTAATGACCGGCCTGCCGGAGGCATCGGCGGACACCGCCTCGCGAATCGCATTGGTCGAGGAAGCCGCACCATGTTCTGCAGCCTTAAGCATGTTGGTGCTGCCGACGTTTCCCTCGTCCCTGTATCCACTGCCGAAGTGGATGCACGCGGTGTTTCCCTGGATATCGCGCTGGCGAAATTCGTCAGCCGAGGGTCCGCCGCAGGCGCCGAGCATCAAGGTCGCCACGGCGAGCGCAGGCAAGAATTGCTTCTTCATGCCTTCAGCCTATGAGATAGCGATGATCTCGGGGGAACACTAGCGCTTTCGACCCACCATGAAGATGCGGCGGAACGGAAACAGCGTCACCGTGCCGCCCCGGTGGTCGTCGATGGCCGGATAGGCCTCGGCCACCAATTGCGCATACTGCGACTCGAACTCAACGAAGTCCTCGGCGCTGAGCTTGGCGAAAATGGGGCGCAATGCGGTGCCGCGAACCCACTCCAGGACTGGGTTCGGGCCAGAAAGGATCTGCCCATACGTGGTCTCCCAGACATCCGATTCGAACCCGGCATCCAGGAGGAGCTTCAGGTAGTCGGCTGGCTCCCCCGATGCGTTGTCGTGCCGCAGCACGCCGGCCAGCTGCGGCGCCCAACGCTCCGAGTCCGCGAGCTGCCTCATCAGGGTGTGCGAGGGCGAACCGAAATTGCCCGGAACCTGGGCCGCGAACCATGCCCCGGGGGCCAGCGCCCCAAGCCAGCGGGTGATCAGCTGCCGGTGTTCGGGAATCCATTGGAGCATGGCGTTGGAGACCAGGACGTCGGTTTCCGACTCGGGCATCCACTGCGTTGCATCGGCGGACTCGAACGAAAGGTTGTCCGCATGCTGCTTGGCGCGCGCCTGTTCGATCATCTCGGCCGACGAGTCCAGGCCGACCACGCGGGCGTCGGGCCAGCGCTCGGCGAGGGAATGCGTCAGGGGTCCGGGACCGCACCCCATGTCAACCACCAGCCGCGGTGTCGCGGCGGTGATCCGGGCCGTCAGATCGTAAAAAGGACGGTCTCGGTGGTCGGCAAACTCCACGTACTTGTTCGGGTCCCATTTCATAACCAAAGCCTAAGCGGAAAGCCCCTCGTAAACCGATAGTCTTGGACACATCATGAAACTTACCGAGTTGCTGCCCAACACTCCCCCACGCGGTGCCACCGCCGAATCGACATACGAAGCCTTCATCAAGTGGGTGGAGGACCGCGGCATCGGGCTATACCCGGCACAGGACGAAGCCGTCATGGAGTTCGTGGCCGGCAACAACGTCATCCTGGCCACGCCCACGGGGTCCGGGAAGTCACTGGTGGCGGTCGCCGCCCACTTCCACGCGCTGGCCCGCGGGGAGCGCAGCTACTACACCGCACCGATCAAGGCGCTGGTCTCGGAGAAGTTCTTTGACCTGTGCAAGATCTTCGGCGCGGAGAACGTCGGCATGGTCACCGGCGACTCCTCGGTGAACCAGGACGCCCCGATCATCTGCTGCACCGCCGAGATCCTGGCCAACATCGCCCTGCGCGAGGGAAAGAACGCGGACCTGGGCCCGGTGGTGATGGACGAGTTCCACTTCTACGCCGACCCGCAGCGCGGCTGGGCGTGGCAGGTGCCGCTGCTGGAACTCCCGCAGGCGCAGTTCCTGATCATGAGCGCCACGCTGGGCGACGTGGGCAGGTTCGAGGACGAACTCACGCTGCGCACCGGGCGCGACACCGCCACCGTGGCGCACGCCGAACGCCCCATCCCGCTGCACTACTACTACTCGCAGGACCCTGTGCAGGAAGCCATCGAGGAGCTGCTGAGCACCAAGCAGGTGCCGATCTACGTGGTGCACTTCAGCCAGCTCGAGGCCATCGACCGGGCCAGCGGGCTGATGAGCATCAACGTGTGCACCCGCGAGGAAAAGGACCGGATCTCCGAGCTCATCGCCGGATTCAGGTTCGCCCCCGGCTTCGGCAAGACCCTGAACCGCCTGGTCCGCCACGGCATCGGCGTCCACCATGCCGGCATGCTGCCCAAGTACCGCCGGCTGGTGGAGCAGCTGGCTCAGGCCGGCCTGCTGAAGGTCATCTGCGGCACCGACACCCTGGGCGTGGGCATCAACGTGCCCATCCGCACGGTGCTGATCACCGCCTTGAGCAAGTACGACGGGGTTCGCACCCGCATCCTGAACGCCCGAGAGTTCCACCAGATCGCCGGACGCGCCGGACGCGCCGGCTTCGACACCGCAGGAACCGTCGTCGTCCAGGCGCCCGAGCACTCCATCGAGAACAAGAAGGCCATGGACAAGGCGCTGGCGAAGTTCGGCGACGACTCCAAGAAACTGCGCCAGGTGACCAAGAAGAAGCCGCCGCAGGGATTCGTGAGCTGGGGCGAGAAGACCTTCGAGCGGATCATCGCCTCCACCCCCGAAACGCTGAACTCCTCCTTCGCGGTGACCCACTCGATCCTGCTGAACTTGCTGGCGCGCGAGGGCGACTCCTTCGCCGCGGCCCGCCGGCTGCTCACCGAGAACCACGAACCCCCGGTGCGCCAGCGCGCCCTGCAGCGCAAGGCCCTGGGCATCTTGCGCGAGCTGCTGGCCACCGGCGTCGTCGAACGCCTCGAGCACCCCGACAGGCACGGCAACATGCTGGCCCTGACGGTGCACCTGCAGGAGAACTTCGCGCTGAACCAGCCGTTGTCCCCCTTCGCGCTGGCCGCGCTGGAGCTCTTCGACGCCGAGTCCCCCGGCTACGCGCTGGACGTGGTCTCGGTCATCGAGGCGACGCTGGAAAAGCCGCGCCAGGTGCTCTCCGCCCAGGAGAAGAAGGCCCGCGGCGAGGCGATCGCCGCGATGAAGGCCGAGGGCATGGAGTACAACGACCGCATGGCCGCGCTCGAGGAGGTCAGCTACCCGCAGCCGCTGGCCGAGGTGCTGGGCAACGCGTTCGAGCAGTACCGCGCCGGCGCCCCGTGGCTCGGCGACTTCGAGGTCGCCCCGAAGTCGGTGGTCCGCGACATGTACGAACGCGCCATGAGCTTCAGCGAGTACGTGCAGTTCTACTCGCTGGCCCGCTCCGAGGGCGTGCTGCTGCGCTACCTCACCGACGCCTTCAAGGCGCTGCGCCAGACCGTCCCGCAGGATGCGCTGCGCGAGGACCTCGAGGACCTCATCGAATGGCTCGGGGAACTGATCCGCCAGATCGACTCCTCGCTGCTGGACGAATGGGAGGAGCTGGCCAGCGGGGTGCTGCACGAGCCCGACGCGGAGATCATCCCGCCGGCCCCCGAGCGCCTGACCTCCAACGAGCGCGCCTTCCGCGTGATGGTGCGCAACGAGATGTTCCGCCGCGTGAAGCTCTTCGCCGACGAGCAGGACGCGGCGCTGGGCGAGCTCGACGGGCACAGCGGCTTCGGCGCCGATGACTGGGCCGACGCCATGGACGCGTACTTCGAGGAGCACGAGGACATCGACGACGGCCCCGGCGGGCGCGGCCCCAACCTGCTGCTGATCACCACCTCCAAGGACACCTGGAAGGTGCGGCAGGTCTTCGCCGACCCGGCCAACCACCACGACTGGGGCATCGACGCGACGGTGGACCTGGCGGACTCCGACGAGGCCGGCTACCCGGTCATCACCGTGACCAACGTGGGCCGCCAGGACTAGCTGCGCAGACCGGGTTCCACATGGACGAAGGCGCCCGCCGATTCGATCCGACGGGCGCCTTCGCTGTTGTCCTAGAAGCCCAGCAGCTTGGTCACCGGCAGCACCTGGTTGCGGGCCAGCAGCACGATCGGCACCACCAGCCCCGCCAGCGCGTACATGGAGACCGGCACGCAGAGCAGCCACTCGCGCACCGACCCGGCCCGACCCAGCACCGGGATGGCGATGCGGCCGCCGGGCTTCCACACGTCCTTGAGCAGCGGCATGCGGCGGATGAAGCGCGGGGAGCGGATCCTGATTGGCCAGATCAGGTTGCAGCCGCCGACGGTGAGCATGTCCCCGGCAATGTGCACCGCGCAGCCCACGGCCACCGCGAGCACCAGCCAGTTCTGCTCGTCGGGAGAGAAGACCGCGACGAAGATGCCGGCCGGCACGGAGATCAGCCACGGCAGGCGCGCCATGGTGTCGGGAATGAACTTCAGCGCCTTCAGCGCGAAGGAAACCAGCAGCACCGCCAGCAGCCCGGCGCCCGGATAGATCAGCCCGAAGCGGGTGTTCTCCATGGTCCACAGCCCCAGCACCCATGCCAGGACGGTGAACGCCGCGATGCCCAGCAGCGAGTGCGTGCCGTTGCGGTGCCCGCCGGAGACCTCGCCGATGCCGGCGCAGATCGCGTTGGACACCGGCGGCAACGAATGCGCGATGGTGGCCCGGCGGTGGTCGGCGTCGGGCAGCAGCGCCGCCCCGGCGCAGACCATGGCCCCCGCCACCCCGGCGACCGGGCTCTGTTCCAGCAGGCCGAAGCCCAGCGGGATCGCGTCGGGAAGCCAGGGCAGGTGCTGCTGAAGCGTGCCCGTGGGGAGCTTGAAATTCGTGGTCAACGCGATCCAGGCTGCTGCGCCGGTGGCCGCGTGGTGGCCGCCCATCATTTTGCTTGGTGCCGTCCTTGCTTTTGTTCTTGCGTGTCGATCGCCCCCTACCTTAGGCGCGCGCACCCACGCGTTGGATTCCCGGCGCGCTTTGGCTCCCGGTAGGCTTGGTCACATGCCTTTGATTCGCCCAGCACAGCCCTCCGACGCCGCCGCAATCCTGGATCTCATCCACGAATTGGCCATCTTCGAGCGCGAGCCCGACGCGGTGAAAAACACCGAGGCCGAGCTCGCCGCACACCTCTTCGGGCCCGAGCCCAAGGTCCATGCGCACGTGGTCGAGGAGCACGGCACGGTGCTCGGCTTCGCCCTGTGGTACCTCACCTATTCGACCTGGGAGGGCACCCACGGGATCCACCTGGAGGACCTGTACGTGCGCGAAACCGAACGCGGGGCCGGGCACGGGAAGGCGCTGCTGGCCACGCTGGCGCAGATCGCCGTGGAGCGCGGCTACCGGCGCGTGGAATGGAGCGTGCTGGACTGGAACGCACCGGCCATCGGCTTCTACGATTCCCTCGGCGCCGGATCGATGGACGGCTGGACGGTGCGCAGGCTTGAAGGCGCGGCCCTGGCGGAACTGGGGAACCGGTCATGAGCGCCACCCACGTCTTTCGCGGCATGCGCAGCACCGAGCACCACTTCACCCTGCCGCTGGACCACGCGCACCCGCAGGGTGAAACCATCACGGTCTTCGCCCGCGAAATCACCTCCACCAAGCACGAGGACCCCGCCGCGCTGCCCTGGCTGCTCTTCCTGCAGGGCGGGCCGGGAGGCAAGTCCCCGCGCCCGGCATCGCTCACGGGCTGGCTGGCGGAGGCCGCCAAGACCTTCCGGATCCTGCTGCTTGACCAGCGCGGCACCGGGCTGAGCACCCCGGCCAACCGCCAGTCGCTGCCGCTGCGCGGGGACGCCGCGGCGCAGGCCGCCTACCTCACGCACTTCCGCGCGGACTCGATCGTGCGCGACGCCGAGGCCATCCGCGAGGACCTCGGGATCGAAAAGTGGAGCACCTTCGGGCAAAGCTACGGCGGCTTCTGCACGCTGACCTACCTGTCGCTGGCCCCGGCGGCCCTGGAACGCTGCATCGTCACCGGCGGGCTGGCCTCGCTCACCGCGGACGCGGACACCGTGTACCGGGCGACGTACCGGCGCATGGCCGAGCGCAACGCGGAATACTTCGACTGGTACCCGCAGGACCGCAAGATCCTGCGCGAGATCGTGGAGCACCTGGCGCACACCGAGGAACACCTGCCCGGCGGGCGCGAGCTGACGGTGCCGCTGGTGCAGATGCTCGGACAGTTCCTGGGCGGCAACGCCCGGGTGCACACGCTGCACCACGTCTTCGAGGGCGCCTTCATCGACACCCCCGGGGGCAGGCGGCTCTCGGACACGTTCCTGGCGGCGGTCGCGGAGCAGGCGGACCGCACCGCCAACCCGCTTTACGCGCTGCTGCACGAGTCGATCTATGCGCAGGGCGCCGCCACCAACTGGTCGGCCGAACGCGTGCTGGAGGAGTTCCCCGCGTTCTCCCCCGACGCCGAAATCCCGCTGCTGACCGGTGAAATGGTGTTCCGCTGGTACTTCGAATCCGACCCGGCGCTGCGTCCGCTGGAGGAAACCGCCCGGATCCTTGCCGAGCACGAGGACTGGGAACCGCTCTACGACCCGGACGTGCTGGCGGGCAACACCGTGCCGGTGGCAGCTGCCGTCTACGTCCACGACGTGTACGTGGACCGGGAGCTGTCGCTGCAAACCGCCGCGGCGGTGGGCAACGTGCAAGTATGGGAAACCGACGAGTTCCACCACGACGGGATTTCCGACGAGGGCGCCATGATCTTCGCGAAGCTGCTGGAGATGGCCGACCGGGAGACGGGCGACGCCGCAGGCTAGGAGCGCGCCACCTCGCGCACGCAGAAGGCCGCAACGAGCAGGATGAACACCAGGCAGAGGTAGCCGAGCCCGGCGTAGCCCAGCCAGGCCAGCAACAGCCCGGAGCCGGCGGCGCCCAGCGCCCCGGCCGCTCCCATGAGGGTGTCCGAGACGCCCTGGACCAGCACGCGGCGCCCGCGCTCCACCCGCGAGGCCAGGAACGCGGAGCCGGAGACCGTGCACATGGACCAGCCCAGTCCCAGCAGCACCAGACCGGCGGTCACCGCGGCACGCGAGTCGGCGCCCAGCCCGGCCACCAGCACCGCCGCCACCAGCACGCCCTGGCCCGCCAGCATCATCCGCGGCTGCCCGATCCGGTCGGCCAGCGAGCCGACCAACGGGGAGAGCGCGTACATGCCGGCGATGTGCAGGGAGATCACGAACCCGATGACCACCAGGATGTCGGCGGTTCCCCCGTGCATCTCGTGTCCCGGGATGCTGGCGAGGTCCTTGAGGTGCACCGGGGTCATCGACATGACGCCGACCATCACCAGGTGCGCCACCACGATGGTGGAGATGCCCAGCGTTGCCCCGGGTGAGGCGCGCACCGCCACCAGCCCGGTGGCCAGCGAGCCGCGTCGGCGGCCCACCACGGGTGCGTGCGGGGCGATGCCGTCGGCGGCCTCCCAGGCGCGGGCCAGGTCGATGGGGTCCGGGCGCAGCCCGATGTTCAGGATGGCGATCGCCAGCACCATGCCGGCCAGGGAAAAGAGGAAGGGCCCGCTCATGGGTGGCAGCCCGAGCACCTGGCCCAGCACCGCGCCGGGGCCGATGAGGTTCGGGCCGGCCACCGCGCCGATGGTGATGGCCCAGACCACCAGCCCCAGGTCGCGCCCGCGGGTCGCGTCGGCGGCGAGGTCGGTGGCGGCGAAGCGGGCCTGCAGGTTCGCCGCTGACCCCACGCCCAGCAGCGCCGCACCGAGCATCAGCACGGCGAAGCTCTGCAGCACGGGCGCCAGCATCATGCCGATGGCACCCAGCGCCGCCAGGAAGTAGCCGGAGGACAGCGCCACGCGGCGTCCGCGCTTCACCGCCAGGGCCGCCAGCGGCAGCGCACTGAGGGCGCCGGCCACCGAGATCGCGGTGGTCGCGGCCCCGGCGAAGGCGTTGGACCCGGTCAGCTCCACGGCCATGAGCGAGCCGATGGCCAGCCCGGCGCCGTTTCCCACGCCGGAGAGCAGCTGGGATGCGGAGAGCGCGGCCACGGTGCGGCGCTGGGCCCGAGCACGTTCGGGGGCAAGGTGGACGGCTGCGGGGATCGGGGAGGTACTCACGCGCCCCAGCTTAGCAACGGGCGCGCGGTTAACGGCCGTCGGGGCCCGTCTTCCCCAAAAGAGAAGACGGGCCCCGACGAAGGTGACGATGTCAGTCCGGGAGAAGGCTACTCGCCCTTGCCGACCTGTTCCGACTCGGCGGCCTGCGCCGCCTTCGTGGCCTTGTGCTCCTCGGCGGCGCGGCGGCCGGCCGGGGAGAGCAGCGAGGCTGCCGTGGCGATCACGATGGTGCCCAGGATGACGGCCAGCGAGACGGTGATCGAGATTTCCGGCACCCACTCGATGTGGCGGCCGCCGTTGATGAACGGCAGTTCGTTCACGTGCATCGCGTGGAAGACCAGCTTGATGCCGATGAAGGCCAGGATGATCGACAGCGCGTGCTTGAGGTAGATCAGGCGGTCCATCAGGCCGCCGAGCAGGAAGTAGAGCTGGCGCAGGCCCATCAGCGCGAACAGGTTCGCGGTGAAGACGATGAACGGGGACTGGGTCAAACCGAAGATCGCCGGGATCGAGTCGACGGCGAATAGCAGGTCGGTCATGCCGATGGTGATGAAGACCATGACCATCGGGGTGAACATCTTCTTGCCGTCGATCACGGTGCGCAGCTTGTTGCCGTCGTATTCCTTGGAGATCGGCAGGTTCTTGGTCAGCTTGTAGACCAGGCCGTTGTTGGCGCCCTCGGACTCGTCCTCACCGTCGTCGGTGGCCTGCTTCCAGGCGGTCCAGAGCAGGAATGCACCGAAGATGTAGAAGACCCACGAGTAGTTCTCGATGACGGCTGCGCCGAGCACGATGAAGATGCCGCGCAGGATCAGGGCGATGATGATGCCGAACATCAACACTTCCTGCTGGTATTTCCGCGGCACCGAGAAGCGGGCCATGATAATGATGAACACGAAGAGGTTGTCGATGCTCAGCGAGTATTCGGTCACCCAGCCGGCAATGAACTGCTGGCCGATGTCCGGTCCCGCCTGCCACCAGACAACGGCGCCGAAGATCAGGGCCAGGGTGACGTAGAAACCGACCCAGAGGCCGGCTTCCTTCATCGAGGGTTCGTGTGGTTTCTTGACCACGTAAAGCAGGTCAAGCAGAAGAATGATGCACAATGCCGCGAGTGAGATGATCTCAAACTGCAGCGTCAAGCCGTGGTTTCCCAATGTGGGGCCTTTCAAAACGGGGTACGTGGAATTACCGCAAGTCTCTCCGCCGCCCGCTCAGATTGGGACGGCCGCTGCGCCCGGCGGGGCATCGTTGCCCCGCGTGTTGACGATCACAGCACTACTGGGATACTCCCCTACGCTTGAACCAGTCTAACGCATGCGTGTTTCAGGCACGTGAATGACCCGTGGCTTCACTCGGGTTGCCGGCTCGGAGCCGACACTGGTACCGGTGCTGAAATTCGATCCGAACCAACTCCGGGTACGGCTTGACGGGCAACCGATATTGCTTTTGCTTCGTGGCAGGTGTGCACTGATTAGAGGGTTCTCGCCATGGCCACGTGAATCATTCGGCGAGGCCCCGCCAGGAGGACTGAAACAACCGCCAGGAGGATGTCATGTCCATAGCACTGGATGAGAAAAAGGTCGTCAATCCGTGGGTATTCCACGTGATGCCGGTTGAGGGCGAAGACGACAAGAAGTGGGATCTGCACAAAAGCCACACGCGCAAGCACGTGCACTTCCACACGGTTAAAGAGGCAGTAAAGGCTGCCCATGAGGAAGCGGCGACGCATCCGGCCCACATCGTCATACATGCCCTCGACGGGCACGCGTACCGCGAGTATGACCTGGCCTGAATTAATTGATCCGCGCGGCATTGCCGCCCGAACGAAATGAACCTCTCCGTGGTTTGACCACCGAGAGGTTCATTTCGTGGCCGGCGCCGGAGGGATTGGCCGGAAGCCTTAAGCGTGGCCCGCGTTCTTCATCTGGCGCAGTTCCTTCTTCAGCTCCGAGACCTCGTCGCGCAGCCGGGCCGCAACCTCGAAGTGCAGCTCCGCGGCGGCCGCGTGCATCTGCTCGGTCATCTGCTCGATCATGTCCACCAGGTTTTCCGCCGGGGCGGCGGCCAGGCCGTCGGCGCGCACCGTCTCGTGCGCCTTCCGGGTTCCGGCGCTGGAGCGCTTGGCATCCTTGGCCAGGCGCTGGTTGTTCAGCAGCTCCTGGGTGTCGGCGTCCTCGCGGGCCAGCGAATCGGTGATGTCGGCGATCTTCTTGCGCAGCGGCTGCGGGTCCACCCCGTGGTCCTTGTTGTACTTCTGCTGCACCTCGCGGCGGCGGTTGGTCTCCTCGATGGCCTGGGCCATGGCGTCGGTGATCTTGTCCGCGTACATGTGCACCTGGCCGTCCACGTTTCGGGCGGCACGTCCGATGGTCTGGATCAGCGATGTCGCCGAGCGCAGGAAGCCCTGCTTGTCGGCGTCCAGGATCGCCACGAGCGAGACCTCGGGCAAATCCAGGCCCTCGCGCAGCAGGTTGATGCCGACCAGCACGTCGAACAGGCCCATGCGCAGCTCGCGCAGCAGCTCCACGCGGCGCAGCGTGTCGACGTCGGAGTGCAGGTACTGGACCCGCACGCCGTGCTCGGTGAAGTAGTCGGTGAGGTCCTCGGCCATCCGCTTGGTCAGCGTGGTGACCAGGATGCGCTCGTTGCGCTCGACGCGGGCGCGGATCTCGTCGAGCAGGTCGTCGATCTGCCCCTTGGTGGGCTTGACGATGATTTCCGGGTCGATCAGGCCGGTGGGGCGGATGATCTGCTGCACCACGCCGTCGGCCTTGCCCAGCTCGTACTTGCCCGGCGTCGCCGAGAGGTAGACGGTCTGGCCGATGCGCTCGAGGAACTCGTCCCACTTCAGCGGCCGGTTGTCCATCGCCGAAGGCAGCCGGAAGCCGTGCTCCACCAGGGTGCGCTTGCGCGACATGTCGCCCTCGTACATCGCGCCGATCTGCGGGACCGTGACGTGGGATTCGTCGATGACCAGCAGGAAGTCGTCCGGGAAGTAGTCGATGAGGCAGTGCGGGGCGGTTCCGGCGGCGCGGTCGTCGATGTGCCGGGAGTAGTTCTCGATGCCGTTGCAGAATCCCATCTGCTCCATCATTTCCAGGTCGTAGGTGGTGCGCATGCGCAACCGCTGGGCCTCCACCAACTTGTTCTGGGATTCCAGGGTCTGCAGTCGGCCGCGCAGCTCGTCCTCGATGTCCTTGACGGCGCGGCTCATGCGGTCGGCGCCCGCGACGTAGTGGCTGGCCGGGAAGACGTACATCTCGTTTTCCTCGCGGATCACCTCGCCGGTGACGGGGTGCAGCGTGTGGATCGATTCAATCTCGTCGCCGAAGAACTCGATGCGCAGCGCCTGCTCCTCGTACATCGGGATGATCTCCACGGTGTCCCCGCGCACCCGGAAGGTGCCGCGGTGGAAGTCCATGTCGTTGCGGGCGTATTGCATGGAAACGAACTTGCGCAGCAAGTCGTCGCGGTTCAGCTCCGCGCCCTTCTTCAGGGTCACCATGCCCGCGACGTACTCCTCGGGGGTGCCCAGGCCGTAGATGCAGGAGACCGTGGCGACCACGATGACGTCGCGGCGGGTCAGCAGCGCGTTGGTGGCCGAGTGGCGCAGCCGCTCGACCTCCTCGTTGATCGAGGAGTCCTTCTCGATGAAGGTGTCGGTCTGCGGGACGTAGGCCTCGGGCTGGTAGTAGTCGTAGTAGGAGACGAAGTACTCGACCGCGTTGTTGGGCAGCAGCTCGCGGAACTCGTTGGCCAGCTGCGCGGCGAGCGTCTTGTTCTGCACCATCACCAGGGTGGGGCGCTGCACCTGCTCGATGAGCCAGGCCGTGGTCGCGGATTTGCCGGTGCCGGTGGCGCCGAGCAGCACCACGTCCTTCTCCCCCGCGTTGATGCGGCCGGTCAGTTCCTTGATGGCCGCGGGCTGGTCGCCGGCGGGCTTGAACTCGCTGATGACCTCGAAGGGGGCGACGACGCGGTTGATCTGCTGCGCAAGACTCATGTACCTAGGCTACGCCCTGGCGCCGACGGTTTGGGAGCGTGCTCGCCTCAGGCGCAAAGGCCCGCCGCGGCGGCCCGGGTGCGCAGCTCCCCGATGCGCCCGGTCGCCGGCTGCTGCCCCGGACCGGCAAATTCGACGTAGGCCGCGGCCCCGGAGAGGATGCCGTCGATGAGCTCGCCGGCATCCACGATGTGGCGGACCTTTCCGGCGGTGAACTTGGTGATGCTTCCGGTGCGCTCCAACAGGATCTGCGCCTCGATGGACGGGTAGGGAACCTCCGCCTTGCCGTCGGCGAGGAAAGCTTCCACGGCGTCCAGCAGCGCATTCCAGG
Source organism: Paeniglutamicibacter sp. MACA_103 (assembly GCF_045798555.1). Classification (NCBI taxonomy): domain Bacteria; kingdom Bacillati; phylum Actinomycetota; class Actinomycetes; order Micrococcales; family Micrococcaceae; genus Paeniglutamicibacter; species Paeniglutamicibacter sp. MACA_103. The sequence goes on from NZ_JBIXLN010000002.1 coordinate 24,453, forward strand.
TCCCGGGCAGATCGTCGATGAGGTCCACCGGGATGAGTTGCAGCGAGTGGTAGCGCAGCTGGACCGATCCCACCGTGCCCTGAAGCGTCGCGGCGAGCGCCGGGTCGCGCTGGATGCTCACCAGGTGGGGCGCGGACCCGTCGGCCGGTGCGTGCCGGAGGAAGGACTCGGCGACCATGGAAGTCTTCACTTGCGGACCTGCCGCTCCACGATGTTGCCCAGGGCACCGCGCATCAGCCGGACCATGAACAGCACGGTTGCCGCGGCGGCCGAGAGCAGCCCGGCCAGGGCCAGCCAGGCCGGGAGCAGCACCTGGGCGTCGTAGCCCGAGGTGCGGGCGATGAATTGGTCGCGCCCGCCGAAAAGGAGCCAGAGCACCGCGGAAGCCGCCAGGGTGAGCGCCGCCAGCACCCACAACCCGCGGATGACGCGCATTTCGGTGCGGGCCTTGGCGGTTTCGGCCGCCAGCCGCGCCGCCAGTTCCTCCCTGGCCCGCTCGCGCTCGGGGTTCTCAGCGGGCATGGCTGATGGATGGGGCAATGTGGGTCTCCCAGATCTCGGTGACGTTTTGGCGCAGCTGCTCCAGCGAGCCGGAATTCTCGATGACGACGTCGGCGACCGCGGCACGCTGTTCGTCGGTGGCCTGCGCGGCAATGCGTGCCCGTGCGTCGGCCTCGGCCATGGACCGGTCCCGCACCATCCGGCGCAGGCGTTCTTCCAGCGGCGCGGCGACCACGATGACCACATCGAAGTTGCCGGCCTGGTTGGTCTCCACCAGCAGCGGGATGTCTTGGACGACGACCCCGTCGGCCGGGGCGGCGGCGCGCAGCCTTGCGGCCTCGGCGCGCACTCGCGGGTGGATGACGGCGTTCAGCTTCTCCCGGGCCGTGGCATCGGCAAAGACCAGCGCGCCGAGCGCGGGGCGGTCCAGCGCGCCGCCGGGCGTGAGCATGCCGGGGCCGAAGGCCTCCACGACCTCGGCCAGGCCCGGGGTGCCGGGCTCCACCACGGCGCGGGCGATCGCGTCGGCGTCGATGAGCACCGCGCCGTGTTCCACCAGCATCCGCGCCACCGCGGATTTCCCGGCGGCGATTCCGCCTGTCAGGCCAACATTGAGCATGCACCTAGCCTACAGTCGCGGGGACGATGTTTTGGTTGTGGTGGAACAGGTTCGCCGGGTCGTACTGCGCCTTGACGCGGGCCAGCCGCTCATAGTTTTGCAGGTAGGAGGCGCGGATCCGGTCCTGGCCCTCCTCCATCATGAAGTTCACGTAGGCGCCGCCGGCCGTGGTCGGATGCAGCTCGTCGTAGTAGGACTTGGTCCATGCGGTGATGGCTTCCGCATTGGCCGGGTCGGGATCGACGCCCACGATGACCCCTGCCCAGCCGCCGTCCCGGTAGGCGAAGGCGGTGGCATCGGCCGGGACCCGCGCGGCCGCCCCGTCGATCGGGTACAGGTGCATGGTCGAGAACCCGGTGGGCAGTGTGGCCCCGTACCTGGCGTGGACCTCAATCGCGGCGTCGGAGATCTCCTTGACGAAGTCCGCGCGCCAGTACCACTGCATTCCGGCCGGGAAGAGCGGATCGAAGGCCTGCTGCAGCGCGTCGAACCCCATGGGCGCCAGGCCCACCAGCAACGGGGAGCCGAAGTCGCGCACCGGGGCCAGCACCTTCTCGGCCACGTCGTGCGCCCCGGTGTAGCACCACACGATGCCGCAGGCCTTGCGGCCCCAGAGCTCTTCGGGGAAGGGCGGGCCCGGCGGGATGGTGAGCAGCCCGATCCAGCCGGAAAGCTCCTCGGGCAGGGTCGGCAGCAGCTCCCGGTACCAGCGCATGACCTCCGGCGCGTCGGCCAAGTCGTAGAACACCGGCCCGCCGATGATTTTCCCGTGCTCGCCGATCTCGTTCATGCGGAAGGTGAAGGAGGTGACGACGCCGAAGTTCCCGCCGCCGCCGCGCAGCGCCCAGAACAGCTCGGTGTGGTGCACCTCGTCGGCCTTGACCAGGGTTCCGTCGGCCAGCACCACGTCGGCGGCCAGCAGGTTGTCCACGGTCAGGCCAAAGCGCCGGGTCAGGTACCCGATGCCGCCGCCCAGGGCCAGCCCGCCGACCCCGGTGGAGGCAACGAAGCCGCTGGGGGTGGCCATCCCGAAGGCCACGGTGGCGTGGTCTACATCCGCCCAGAGCGCCCCTCCGTCGACCCGCACGGTGTGTGCCGCCGGGTCCACGGTCGTGGAGCGCATGTTTCCCAGGTCGATGACCAGCGCGTCGTCGGCGACCGCCAGCCCGGAGGCCTGGTGGCCGCCGCCGCGCACCGCCAGGCCCAGGGAATTGTTGCGGGCGAAGTCGACGCAGGCCACGATGTCCGCGGTGTCGTGCACGCGGGCGATGGCGGCCGGGCGGCGGTCGATCATGCCGTTGTAGACGGCGCGCGCCTCGTCGTATCCCGCATCCAGCGGCAGCGTCAGCGTGCCGCGCAGCGATGCCGCGAGGTCGGTGAAGGGCGCCTCGGCGCCCGTGACGGTGTTGGTTTGCTCTTCCATGGTCTTCATTCCTGTGCCGGTGGGTGGATGGGTGCTGCCGCCCACGCTATGCCAGCCCCTGTTCGCCAGGCGTTCGCCCCGGGCGTCCGGGGCACCGGCGCGCAGCAGCGCACGGGTCTCGGCCGCGGGCGCCACGCCCAGCTCGCGTTCGAGCACCTCGGCGCAGCGGCGGAAGGCCTGCAGCGCCGCGGGCAGGTCCCCGAGGGCCAGGTGGGCGCGGATCAGGCCCCGGTGGCCGAGCTCGTCCAGCGGCTGGATCCCGATGCGCCGTCCGGCCACCTCCAGCGCCCGCTGCCCCTGGCCCGACTCGGTCAGCGCCACCGCGGCCTGGTCGCACAGGGACGTGCATTCGCGCTGGATCCGTTCCCGCGGCTCGGGCACCCAGTCGGAATAGTTTCCCGGCATCAAGTCCCCCCGGTATTCCCGCAGCGCGGCCTGGGCATGGTCGACGAACGCGGCCTGGTCGTGCGCCCGTGCCGCCAGCAGGGCGGCCCGCCGCTCGGCGGCGAAGACCTGCACATCCACGGTCAACGCTGCCCGCGGCACCCAGCCGATGGCGCCGTCGGACATGCCAAGGACCTCGATGCCGCCCAGCAGCAGGCGCAGGTTGTGCAATTCGCGGCGCAGGTTGGTCATGGCCTGTGGCTGCGGGGTCTCGGGCCAGAATGTCCCGGCAAGCACCGCCCGCGGCACCCGGATCCCCGGATGCAGGACCAGGTAGGCCAGCAGCTCGATGACCCGCGACCCGCCCGCCGCCAGGTCCGTGCCCCGGCGGGTGAGCCGTTGCTCCCCCAGCAAACTCAGTCGCAGCACTCTTTACCGCCCCAATTCGGCTTCCGGTCCCCCGAACGATTCTTCCACCGCGCACCGGCACGGACAATGCCCGGCGCCGATTGACCGGCAACGATTGACTAGACTGGATCGGTAATGGACAACGATTCTGTGGCGACGGCCTACACGACGGTGGACGGCGACTTCGCGGCCGAGCTGGAGATCAAGCGCTCGCGCTTCATCACCTACCTGCGCCGGGTCGAGACCGAGGCCGAGGCCCGCGCCCTGGTCGCCGAGCTGCGCAAGAAGCACTTCGACGCGCGCCACCACTGCAGCGCCTTCATCCTGGGCCCGGACCGCACCGCGATGCGCAGCAACGACGACGGCGAACCCTCGGGCACCGCCGGCATCCCGATGCTCGACGCGCTGGCCAAGCGGGAAACCGCCGCGGGGAAGGCCGACCTGTCCGACATCGTCGCGGTGGTGGTGCGCTACTTCGGCGGGATCCTGCTGGGCGCCGGCGGCCTGGTGCGCGCCTATTCCGAGTCGGTCTCAAGCGCGCTGGACGCGGCCCCGCTGCTGCGCCGCGAACGCATGCGGATCCTGGGCGTCGAGGCCGACTATGCCGCGGCGGGCCGGCTGGAAAACGACCTGCGGGCCGGCGGCGTGGCCGTGCTGGGCACCGACTACGGGCCCAGCCTCGCCACGCTGCGGGTGGCGCTGAACGACGAGGCCACCGTCCTGGAGTCGTTCCGGGACCGGCTGGCCAGCCTCAGCGCCGGGGCCAGCACCGCAACAAACCTTGGAACCGAATGGGTGGACGTCCGATGAGCCTTGATTTCGACAAGCTGCGCCGCTGGCCCGACGTGGAGGCGGAAAACCTGCAGGCCGTCGACGCGGCCGACAGGCTGCTGCTGGACCTCGCGGCCGAGGCCGGGTGGCCGGGCGGGCCGGGCCGGGTGGTGGTCCTGGGCGACCACTACGGCGCCATGGTCCTCGGGGCGCTGGAGGCCGGGGTGCGCGGGCTGCGGGTGCACCAGGACGCACTCTCCGGGGTCCGTGCCATCGATGCGAACGCGCGCACCCTGCTGCCGGAACTCACCGGCGAATACCGGCACCTGCCCCTGGGCGCGGAACTGCTGGGCGGCGCCGCGCTGGTGCTGGTGGCGCTGCCCCGGTCGCTTGACGCGCTGGAGGAGATGCTGGGCTTCGTCGCCGAACACGCCGCGGCCCATGTCACGGTGATGGCCACCGGGCGCATCAAGCACATGAGCCTGTCCATGAACGAGGTGCTGGGCCGCTACTTTTCCTCGGTCACCGCCTCGCTGGGACGCCAGAAGTCCCGGGTGCTCACCGCCACCGGGCTGCGTCCCGCCGCGGATCGCCCCGCACCGCGCTTCCCGCTGAAGGCCTCCCACGCCGTCGGGCTGCCCGAACCGCTGCAGGTGCGCGCCCACGCGCAGACCTTCGGCGGAGCCAAGCTGGATCCCGGGACCCGCTTCCTGCTCGAACACCTCGAGCTTCCGGCGGATGCGCACCGGGCCGTGGACCTGGGCTGCGGCAACGGGACCATCGCCGCCTTCCTGGCCGTGAAGCACCCGCGCTTGGGCGTGCGCGCCTCGGACCAGTCCGCCTCCGCGGTGGCCTCGACCCGCGCCACCGCCCAGGCCAACGGCGTCGCCGAGCGCATCACGGCGGTGCAGGACGACGCGCTGGGCTCGCTGCCCGACGCCTCCGAGCACCTGGTGGTGCTCAACCCGCCCTTCCACATGGGAAACACCGTGCACGCGGGGATCGCGCTGAAGCTGATCGCCGACGCCGGGCGGGTGCTGGCCCCCGGCGGGGAGCTGTGGTGCGTCTGGAATTCGCACCTGGGCTACCGCGGACAGCTCGAATCACTGGTGGGCCCCACCCGCCAGGTCGCCCGGAACCCGAAGTTCACCGTGACGGTGTCGACGCGGAAGTAGCCTAGGATCCGCTCAGAGGCCCTCGAAGAGGTCCGTGAGCACCGGTTCCCCGGCGGCACGCGGCGGCCAGGCCATGACGCAGGGTTCGCGTGAAACCACCCGCTCCCATCGGCGCACGGTCACGCCCGGGTCCATCAGCACATCGCGTTGGCTGCGGTGTTCCAGCAGCCCGGCGACGATGCGCCAGGATACCGCCGAGGTGTCGACCTCGATGTCTATGTCCTCGTCCGGGACGGGGCGCAGGTGGTATTCCCGGGTCGGGTCCCAGACCTCGATTCCGGTGCGCCGGCGCACGGTGTTCCACCGCTCGAAGACCGAGGCGCGGATCGCGCCGTGGACCAGGCGCCGCAGCCCGGGTCCGGGAACCTGGCGGGCCCGCCGGAACGCCTCGTCGGTCGCGCGTCCGATGGCGATGTGGTCGCGATGCCCGGTGATCCCGTCCGGGCCGAAGGTCGCAACCACCTGGGGCCGCTCGGCCAGCAGGATCGTGCGCACCCTCTCGACCAGTTCCTCGAAGCCGACCTCCGGCAGCAGCCCGTCGTCGTAGCCCAGCCATTCATGGCGAACCGGGATGGTGCCGTGGGCGCGCCACGCGTTGGCGCTTTCGACCCGGCGCCAGGCACCGAGGGTTTCCGGGGTGGCGGGCACGCCGGCGGAGATCTGCCCGGCGGCCCCGTCGGTGGCCAGCACCAGCACGAACCGGAACCCGGGGTCGCGCTCATGAAGGGCGATCGAACCGGCGCAACCGTAGGCATCGTCGTCGGGATGGGCGACGATGACCGCGATGGAATGCGGCTCGTTCATGGGGCAAATTTTAGTCCCGGCCGCCGCCACAAAACAGGGCGCCGGCCCCGCCATGGGCGCGTTTCGGGTCGCGGCTGCGAAGTGGTGCAATACTGCTTCCATGGACGAGCAACTCGAAGGATCAAAAACGGCACTGGTCATCATCAACATGCAAAACGGCGTGATGGAATACTGCGTGCATCCCAAGAAGGTCGTCTCGCGCATCGCGGACCTCCTGGTCCGGGCCCGCGACACCGGCACGCCCGTTTACTGGGTGCAGGACGAACGCGAATTCGAGCGCCACTCCACACCGTGGCGGCTGGTTTCCCCGTTGGAACCGATGGACGGGGAGCACCGGATCCACAAGACCTATCGCGACGCCTTCACCGGCACCGGGCTCCACGCGTCGCTGATCTCCGAGGACGTGGGGCGCCTGGTGGTCTGCGGCGCGCAATCGGACTATTCCCTGCGCACCACGGCCGGGCGCGCGGCCGCCATGGGCTACGACGTCACGGTGGTGCGCGACGCCCACACGACCGGCGCGGCAACCTTCGAGGGCCAGTCCCTGACCGGGGACCAGATCATCGCCCACACCAACGCGTACTTTGCCTCGCTCGACTACCCCAACCAGGATTTCTCGCTGGTGCGCTCCGAGGAGGTCGGCTTCCGCCCCGTGGTGTTGAACGACTGAGCCGCCGGCGCGCGCCGAACCGTTCCGCCCCTACCCGGGGCCTCGTTGCGGGCGGTATGGTGCTTGGAAGAAGTCACGCAGGAGAACCAGCCTGAGTTGTCGCCAAGGCCAGTCCCGGACGGCAACGCACCGGTGAGGAGCAAGCCATGATCAATTCCGACGATTCCCCCTCAGCCAACGAAGCCACGCCGGTCCCGGGACGGTACGTGGTCGTCTTTTCGGACCCGCATCCCTCCGCCGGGGACAGGTTCGGCACCCGCACCCTCCAGGACGAGGTGCCGAGGATGCTGGAGCAGGAGGGCTTCGCACTTGACACCTACTTCCCGCGCCTCGGCGTGGGGGTCGTGGACGGCGACCCGGAGCAGCTCGGGGAACTGCGGGCCCGTTGCGCATCGCGAAGCGTGCCGCTGCGCATCGTTCCGGAACTGGTTTACCGGATCCTGTCGAGCCCGCCGGCGGGGCCCGGGGCCACCGCATCTCCGCCCTTTGCCGACACCGACGCCCTCACCTGGGGCCTGCAGGCGGTGCGTGCCCAGGAGTCCGGATACACCGGGCGCGGCATCCGGGTCGCGGTGCTGGACACCGGCTTCGATGCCGGGCACCCCGATTTCGCCGGGCGCGACGTCACCACCATGTCCTTCATCGAGGGTGAGGACTCCCACGACGGCCACGGCCACGGGACCCACTGCATCGGCTCCTCCTGCGGCCCGCGGGGGCTGGCCGATGCCCGCGGCTACGGCGTCGCACCTCAGGCCTCCATCTTTGCCGGCAAGGTGCTCAGCAACGAGGGGTCGGGCTCCGACACCGGAATCCTCGCCGGCATCGACTGGGCGCTGCAAAACGACTGCCACATCATCTCGATGTCCCTCGGGGCCGACGTGCGCGAGGTGCACCCGCCGTATGTCGCCGCCGGGCACCGGGCACTGGAGCGCGGGACCCTGATCGTCGCGGCGGCAGGCAACAACGCCCGGCGTTCGGCGGGCAACCCGGGGTTCGTGGGCGCACCGGCCAACAGCCCGTACATCCTGTCCGTCGGCGCGCTGGATGAAAAACTGGGCGTCGCCGATTTCTCGGCGCGCACGCTGCCGGGCCGCGGCGGCCAGGTCGATGTCTCGGCACCCGGCGTACGGGTCTATTCTTCCTGGACCGGTGCCCAGCGCTACAACACCATCAGCGGCACCTCGATGGCCACGCCTCACGTCGCCGGCGTCGCGGCGCTCCTCTCCGAGGCCACCGGTTTCCGCGGACGCGAACTCTGGGCGGAAATCGTCCAGGAATCCGAACGGCTCCAGCAATTCTCCGTCGATGTCGGAGCCGGACTGACGCAGGCCCCGCCGCCTGCCGAGGCCGTGGAACCCGGCCCTGTGCCGGAGCCGGTACCCGAGCCGGTGCCCGAATCCGTGCCCCAATCGGAAGACGATTCGCCGGAGAGTTTTTACGGCCATGGATGAGAACCCGAAGCAGCCGACCCCGGAGACCGTCGGCTACATCGTCACCGTGCAGAGCCAATATCTTGACCGGGTGGATGAGGTCGCCTCAATGCTCGAATCCGCGGGCCTAAAGGTCGAAAGGGTGCTTGGCACCCTTGGCCAGATCCTCGGACGCGCCGAGGAGGCGAAGCGCACGACGCTGGGCGGGGTGGAGGGCGTGCGATCCGTCGACCCGGCCAGGCAGTTTCGAATCAATCCGCCGGACAGCGAGATCCAATAGCCGAAGGCTGCCGGGTGCCACCGGCCGCGGGAACCGTGGTGCGGGGTCCTCGCCGCGGCGGCCGAATCGGCGAAGTACCGCGACATCCACCCGCGGGTGCGCAGCGCGCTGCCTTGCTCCCCCGCCCGGCCCAGGTCGATGACGTCGATGAGCTCGTCCGCTTCCAGGGCGTCGATCTCGTCCCTGAGACTCGGGCCAACGGCGTTGCGTTCCTTACGGGGCCCCGTTCCGGGCGTTCCTCGAGCACCAGCCCGGCCGAAGGGACGCCGGCGCCCCGCAGGGAGGTTCCGCGCATGGCGGCGGCGCAAGTGGGCGTCGATAAGCAGGTGAAGCAACAGCAAGAGTGCACCGGTCCCCCAGTCGGGAGAGGCGGACTCGACGGCCCGCAAGTCATCGACAAGGCTCTTGGGCGCGGACTCGGCCGTGAAGTCATTGGCCAGGTGGGCAAGCAGGGTGCCGGTGAACACCAGTCGGGCGAGCCAGAAGGAGTGGTTGGTGCCGGGTCTGCGGGGCAGTCCTGGCCGCGAATCCTTGTCGAGTCGGATCACGGGAAGCCGTGGGGGCAAGTGGCGGGGTCTCACGTGGCCTGATATTTCCTGAACTCCTTGGAGGTCCAAACCGCCACCATACCGGGACATGGCAAGGGCCCCCGCTCCATTGCTGGAACGGGGGCCTTGTCGGGTTACTTCGGGTGGATCAGTGATCCATCAAAAGTGTGTGGCTTAGGCGCCGGCAAGCTTCTCGCGCAGTGCTGCGAGGGCCTCGTCGGATGCCAGGGTGCCGGCCTCGGTTGCCGGAGCATCCGAGGAGTAGCTGCTGGAAGCGGACTCGGCCGGAGCCGATTCTGCTGCAGCGTCGTCGGCAAGGTGCTGTGCAACCTGCTTCTTGTGGGCTTCCCAGCGGGTCTGGGCGTCAGCGTACTGCTGCTCCCAAGCCGAACGCTGGGTCTCGAAGCCTTCGAGCCACTCGTTGGTCTCCGGGTCGAAGCCCTCCGGGTACTTGTAGTTGCCCTCTTCGTCGTACTCTGCGGCCATGCCGTAGAGAGCCGGATCGAATTCGGCACCTTCGGGATCGACGCCCTCGTTGGCCTGCTTGAGGGACAGCGAGATGCGGCGACGCTCGAGATCGATGTCGATGACCTTGACGAACAGTTCGTCGCCAACGGAGACAACCTGCTCGGCCAGCTCCACGTGGCGCACGGCCAGCTCGGAGATGTGCACGAGGCCTTCGATTCCGTCTTCGACGCGCACGAATGCACCGAACGGAACAAGCTTGGTGACCTTACCCGGAACAACCTGCCCAAGGGCGTGGGTGCGGGCGAAGGTCTGCCACGGATCTTCCTGGGTGGCCTTGAGCGAGAGCGAAACACGCTCGCGGTCCAGGTCGACCTCGAGAACCTCGACGGTGACTTCCTGGCCAACTTCGACAACCTCGGACGGGTGGTCGATGTGCTTCCAGGACAGCTCGGAAACGTGGACGAGGCCGTCTACGCCGCCAAGGTCCACGAATGCACCGAAGTTGACGATGGAGGAAACGACGCCGGGACGAACCTGGCCCTTTTCCAGCTTGTTGAGGAACGTGGAGCGAACCTCGGACTGGGTCTGCTCGAGCCATGCACGGCGGGAAAGAACAACGTTGTTGCGGTTCTTGTCCAGCTCGATGATCTTGGCTTCGATTTCCTGGCCGATGTACGGAGCCAGATCGCGCACACGGCGCATTTCGACAAGCGATGCCGGCAGGAAGCCGCGCAGGCCGATGTCGAGGATAAGGCCGCCCTTGACCACCTCGATGACGGTGCCGGTGACGACGCCGTCTTCTTCCTTGATCTTTTCGATGTCGCCCCAGGCACGCTCGTACTGAGCACGCTTCTTGGACAGGATCAAACGACCTTCCTTGTCCTCCTTGGTGAGGACGAGGGCCTCGACGTTGTCGCCGACGGCGACAACGTCGCCCGGGTCAACATCGTGCTTGATGGAAAGTTCGCGGGAAGGGATGACACCTTCGGTCTTGTAACCGATGTCGAGCAGAACTTCGTCGCGGTCAACCTTGACGACGATGCCTTCGACGAGGTCGCCATCGTTGAAGTACTTGATGGTGGCGTCGACGGCAGCGAGGAAGTCTTCAGCAGAGCCAATGTCGTTGATTGCAACGACCGGGGCACTGGTCTTCTCGTTGGAGGTGATGGTCATGTAGTAGGGACTCCGATGTGGATAGTCTGTATGAGTCGGTCAGCCGGAAGCCCCGGCATGTTCCGAATTTAGCTTGGGTGCGGGCACGGCAATAGCCGAAACACGCCCCCTTAGTCTATTCCCCAGCACCCGCAGGGTCAAAACGGGAACCACGCCTCTTGTCAAGCCGGGCCGTCCGCTGCTCCGGGCAGGCCCCGCGGAAGGCGATGGCCGGCGCGGCATCCCGGTATCCGGGTTGCCGGCGGGCCTAGAAATCCGCCTGGCAATAGGGAATGGCGGCCGTGGCGAACAAGGTGTCGATTGTCTGGACGGCGTTGGCGGCGTGGACCTTGAGCACGCCGGCCTCGGCCAGGTGCGCGGCGCTGAACCCGCCGAGGTACAGCGAGCCGAGGTCGCGGACGTCGAGGCTGGCAGCGGGTTCGCTTTCGGCCGGGGCCCGGCGCACGCTGGCCGCCGAATCCTCGACGGCGAGCTCCCAGAGGCCCTCGGCCATGCCCAGGGAGTCCTCGATGCGCAACACGATGTGCCCGTCGCCGCCGTAGGTGCGCGCCGTCAGCGCGGTTTCCAGATCCAGGATGCGCAGCCACAGGTGGTCGCCGAGCGCGGTGGCCTTGTAGGCCCTGGAGTTTTCGAGCGAGGTGGGCAACACGTCGTCGACCGGACCGCGGCCGGTGATCTTCTCCACCAGGTCGTGGGCACCGAGGTAGGAAATGAGCTCACGGCGGGCGGCGCCCGTCACGGTGCACATTTGGCCGATGTCCATGGTTGGCGGGTCGGCCTTCCACCCGGAGAACAGGTAGCTCATGAACCCGTCGGGCTTGCCCTGCGCGTCCAGGTGCAGGGCGGCGCGCAGGTTTTTCACCGGCTTGAGCGAGTCGTAGTCCTCCCACAGGCCCGCTGCCTGGCCCACGTCGAACTCGGTGGCGCTGACCGAACCGAGCGTGCGGGCATGTGCCGCGGCAAAGATGGCGGGGGCGTACTTCTTCAGCTCGGCCGGGGCCACGGCAACGACGCTTCCCTCGGCCTCTGCGCGCAGCGGCGCTCCCTGGTGGGTCTTGAGCGTGAACCGCGCGCGCTGCGTGGCCCGGCCGAACCCGAACCTGCCGTAGATGGTGGCCTCCGAGGCCGTCAGCGCGGCAAACACCGCCCCCGCCTCGCGGGCCACGGCCAGGTCCAGGGTGATCATCTTGCGCAGCAGGCCGCGGCGGCGGTGGGTGGGGCTGACGGTGACCGAGGTGATCTGGTGCACCGGCATCAGGTTGCCGCCGCCGATGTTCAGCGTCCCGGGGAAGGAGGCGTAGGTGGCAACCGGAGCCTCGGCATGCAGGGAGGGCTGCACCGCCACCTCGTCGTAGACGGCGGTGAAGGTGGTGTTGTCGGCGATCTCGAGCCCCGCCAGGATCTTCAGCCCGTCGGCGTCCAGCGCGGATTCGTGGAAACCGCGGCTGATGGCCTTCAGGAACTCGACGGTGGAAGCGGTTGGGACACCGTCGATGAGCTCGGGTTCGAATCGTTCAAGGCGAATCGTGGAGTCATCACTCATGGTCGTGGGTGCCTTCCGGGTGTAGGGGATGTGGTTGCGGGGATCCTAGAAACCGTTGATGGCGTGTGGGACGCCGGGCAGGTCCAGCAGTGCCGCCAGCGTGGCGGCCGGGGTGTTCCGGGTCGGTTCCAGCAGTCCGGCGGAGACCAGTTCCGTGATCCCGCAGGCGCCCAGCAGCAGAGGGCCCAGGGCCGCTGCGCCGCAGGAGAAGTCGGCGGGCGCGTCGCCGACAAGTTCCGTGATCTCGGCCCGCCCGTCGCGGACCGCGAAGGCGTACGTGCCTCCGGCCAGGGACTGCGTGTCGGACACGCGCAGCGTGAAGTTCCCGGATCCGCGGTATTCGCGGGCTGCGAAGGCCGCGGGGACATCGAGCACGCGCACCCACAGGCCGTGTTCGCGCCCGGTGTAGCTGATCCGCGAGGGGTCCTCCAGCGCCCAGCCCAGCGGGTCGTTTGCCGCGGCGAAGGGGTGGCTGACCCGCTCGATCAAATCGATGCTTGCCAGGAAGCGGAAGATCTCGCGCCGGGCGACCTCTCCGGTGGCCACCAGGTCGCGGACGGTGAGCGTGGCGGGCTTGGACTCCCAGCCGGCAAACGCGTAGGTCACGTATCCCTGGACCTCCCCCGCAGCGTCCAGGTGCACGGCCGCGCGCAGCTTCGGATCGGGGACGGGGCCCTCCGGACCCCAGCGTGCCGTGGCGTGCCGGAGGTAGGCTTCCTGGCGCCCGACCGAGCCGCGGCGGGAGGCGTGGAAAGCCTCAAAGACCCGGCCGGCGATCCCTTCCAGCGCGTGCGGCGGGACCTGGAGCATCGATCCGGCGGGGGCGGCGTGGAAGCGCACGTCCCCGCGCACGTCCAGGTGCAGCGTCTGCTGCTCGGTGGCCCGGCCGAATCCGAACCTGCCGTAGATCGTCGCCTCGGAGGCGGTCAGTGCCGCCACGGGGAATCCCGCTGCCTTGGCCCGGGCGAGGTCCCCGGTCATCAGTTCCCGCAGGATGCCGCGCCGGCGGTGCGTGGGACGCACCGTGACCAGCGTGATGAGGTGCGCGGGAACCAGGGACGCCCCGATGTTCAGCGTCTTGGCGAAGCTGGCGTAGGTGGCCACCGGAACCAGGGGGTCCACCAGGTCGGCGGGCAGGGAATCGTCGTAGACCCCGGTGAGCACCCGCGCATCGATCTCGTGGGCTTGCAGCATCTCCTCCAGCTGCTCCGGCGTGGCGGGCTGCTGGTGGAACCCCTCCCAGCCGGTGTTCAGCCAGGCGGCATACCCCGCCGACGCCGCGCCGGTGTCGGCGCGGCGTGCCAGCGGGACGTTCTCGATGCGCAGGGGCCGCCCGGCGGACATTAGTGCCCGGCGTCCTGCCAGGACGTGCCGATGCCCACGTGCACGTCCAGGGGCACCTTGAGCTCGGCGGCCGCGCCCATCTTCTCCCGCACGATCTTTTCCACCGTTTCCAGCTCGCCGGGGGCGACCTCCAGCACGAGCTCATCGTGGACCTGCAGCAGCATGCGGCTCTTGAGCCCCGCTTCGGCCAGGCCTTCCTCGACCCCCAGCATCGCGCGCTTGATGATGTCGGCGGCCGAACCCTGGATGGGGGCGTTGAGCGCGGCGCGCTCGGCGATGTCGCGCAGCTGCCGGTTGTCGCTGGCCAGCTCGGGCAGGTAGCGGCGGCGCCCGAAGATGGTCTCGGTGTAGCCGTCCTTGCGCGCCTGGTCCACCACGGCGCGCAGGTAGTCGCGCACCGCGCCGAAGCGGGAGAAGTAGTCCTTCATCAGGGTGCGGGCCTCGTCGACGGAGATCTTCAGCTGCTTGGACAGCCCGAAGGAGCTCAGCCCGTAGGCCAGGCCGTAGCTCATGGCCTTGACCTTGGAGCGCATCTCGGAGGTGACTTCGGCCGGTTCGACGTTGAAGACGTGGGAACCGACGAAGCGGTGCAGGTCCTCGCCGTCCTGGTAGGCCTGGATCAGGCCCTCGTCCTCGGAGAGGTGCGCCATGATGCGCATTTCGATCTGCGAGTAGTCGGCGGTCAGCAGGGTTTCGTAGCCCTCGCCGACGACGAAGACCTCGCGGATGCGCCGGCCCTCCTCGGAGCGGACCGGGATGTTCTGCAGGTTCGGGTTCAGGCTGGACAGCCGCCCGGTGGCCGCGACGGTCTGCGCGTAGGTGGTGTGGATGCGCCCGTCGGACGCGACGGCCTTGCGCAGGCCCTCGACGGTCTGGCGCAGCTTGGTGGCGTCGCGGTAGGCCATCAGCGCGACCAGGAACGGGTGCCCGGTCTTCACCAGCAGGTCCTGCAGCGATTCGGCGTCGGTGGTGAAGCCGGTCTTGATCTTCTTGGTCTTGGGCAGGTCGAGCTTCTCGAAGAGCACCACCTGCAGCTGCTTGGGGCTGGAGAGGTTGACTTCCTCGCCGTCGATCGCGGCGTAGGCCTCCTCGGTGGCCCGGTTGATGGTGGTGGTGAAGTCGTCGTAGAGCCCGTCGAGCTTGGCGGTGTCGATGGCAATTCCCGCCATCTCCATGTGGGCCAGGACGAGCGAGAGCGGCATCTCCAGGTCCTTGAGCAGGGCGTCTCCCCCGCGCTCCACCAGCATCCCGGCCAGGTGCTGGCTCAGCTCGCGCACCACGTGGGCCGCGCGCACCGCGGGGGTGGCCAGGTCCGGGCCCTCGAAGTCCAGGGCCAGCTGGCCGTTGGCCGGGGCCTTGGAATCGTCCAGCGAGATGCGCAGGTGCTGCTGGGCGATGTCGGGCAGCTCGTGGCTGCGGCGGTCCGGCTGGATCAGGTAGGCGGTGATCATGGTGTCGTCCTCGACGCCGGCCAGCTCGAACCCGCGGCCCTTGAGCAGCTTGTAGGTGCCCTTGAAGTCGTGCACCGCCTTGGAATGGGTCGCCGAGGACAGCACCGTGGCGAGTGCGCGCTCGGTTTCCTCGTCGATTTCCTCGAGCGAGACGTAGGCGGTGGCGTCGTTCGAGGCGAAGGCCAGCCCGACCACGTCGGTGCCGCCGACGCCGCCGACGGTGGCGGCGTGCAGGCCCAGCAGCTGTGCGCCGTGCGCGGCGAACCACGCCTGAAGCGCCGCGGCGTCGCCGAGCAGCTCGTGGGCCGGGATCTCGGCCTCCTCGGCGGCGTCCTGCGGATCGTCCCCAAAGAGGTCGAAGAGCCGCTTGCGCAGGGTGTTGAACTGCAGCGCGTCGAAGAGCTCTTCCACGGCGTCGCGGTTCGGGCGGTCCAGGACCATGGCATCGATCGCCACCGGCAGCTCGAGGTCGCGCAGCAGGTGGTTCAGCCGGCGGTTGCGGGTGACGTTGTCCACGTGTTCGCGCAGCGAATCGCCGACCTTGCCCTTGATCGCATCGATGTTTTCCAGGATGCCCGGCAGCCCGCCGTAGAGGTTGATCCACTTGGCGGCCGTCTTCGGGCCGACCCCGGGCACGCCCGGGAGGTTGTCCGCGGTTTCGCCGACCAGCGCGGCAAGGTCCGAGTACTGTTCCGGGCGCACGAAGTACTTGGCCTCGACGGCGTCCCCGTCCATCGGCGGGATGTCTGAGATCCCCTTCTTCGGGTAGAGCACCAGGGTCTTTTCGGTGATCAGCTGGAAGGCGTCGCGGTCACCGGAGACCACCAGCACGTCCAGGCCGGCCGCCTCGCCCTGGGCGGCGAGGGTGGCGATGATGTCGTCGGCCTCGTAGCCGTCCATCGTGATGGTGGGGATGTTCATGGCTTCCATGACCTTCTGGATCAGGTCGATCTGGCCGTGGAACTCTTCGGGGGTCTTGTTGCGCCCGCCCTTGTATTCGGTGTATTCCAGTGAGCGGAACGTGGGGGTGTCCAGGTCGAAGGCCACGGCCACGTGGGTGGGCTTCTGCTGGCGGATCATCGTCAGCAGCATCGACACGAAGCCATGCACCGCGTTGGTGTGCTGTCCGGTGTCGGTTGCAAAGTTTTCTGCCGGCAGTGCATAGAAGGCACGGAAGGCCATGGAGTGCCCGTCAATGACGAGCAGGCGCTGGGGATCGGTTGCCACAAGTTTGGTTGATTCGCTCACAGGTGCCAGCCTAGTTGGCATGGGCAATAATTTCACTGAAGACAACGCACTGGCCGCCGAGACATCTGGCACCTTTGCCTCCAACGGGGCGGCGACGGGCAATCCGCACGCCCGGCAGCTGGCCGCGCACGGCGTCCCGGAGGCCATGTGGCCGATGCTGGCCAGCCACGGGGTGGGAACCCTGGTGGAGAAGCTGGGCATCGTTTTTTCGGAAATCACGGCCGACCGCGTGGTGGCCACGATGCCCGTGGAGGGCAACCAGCAGGTGGCCGGGATCCTGCACGGCGGGGCATCGGTGGCCCTGGCCGAGACCCTGGGGTCCTTCGCCGCGGCGGTGCACGGGAAGGGCGCGAAGAAGCCCGTGGGCGTGGACATTTCCGCAACCCACCACCGGGCCGGGGTCACCGGCCTGGTGACCGGGGTGTGCACCCCGATCCATCTGGGCCGCACGCTGACCACGCACGAAATCGTCATCAGCGACGAGGCCGGGCGGCGCCTGTGCACCTCGCGCATCACCAACATGCTGCTCGATGGCTGAATCCGCGGCGGGGCAGGCCCCACGCCGCATTCTCTGCCACGGGGTCACCGGAAGCGGAAAATCCACGCTCGCCCGGGAACTCGGTCGCATCCTCCAGGTGCCGGTGCACTACGTGGACGAGGAAATCGGGTGGCTGCCCGGCTGGGTGCTGCGGGACCCGGCGGAGCAGAAGGCCTTGGCACTGGAAGCCGCCGCCGCCCCGCAGTGGGTCTTCGATTCGGCCTACGGCCACTATCGGCAGGACATCATTGAGCGCTGCGATCTCGTCGTCTGCCTGGATTACGCCCGCGCCCTCTCACTGTTTCGGCTGCTGCTGCGCACGGTGAAACGGATCAGGCGCCGCGAACCGGTGTGCAACGGGAACGTGGAGACCTGGGCAAGGACCCTGGACCGGGACTCCATCGTGCGCTGGCACTTCAAGACCTTCGGCACCAAGCGCCGGCAGATGCGCGAGCTGGAATCCGCGCTGGGACCCGAACGCGTCAAGCGTTTCTCCAGTCCCCGGGAAACCGAACGGTGGCTCGCCGGGTTGAAGGCGCGCCCGGCAGCACCGGGTCCCTAGTATTCGCGGCTCTGGCCCGGGGCCTTCTTCACCGTGTAGCGGGTCTCCAGGATCCCGCCTGGATATTCGCGCGTGAGCGTCGGGGCGAGCTTGGCGGTGCCACGCATGGCAAAGAGCGGGCGGCCGCCGCCGAGCAGGACCGGCATGGAATAGAGCAGCAGCTCGTCAAGCAGCCCCTCGTCCACGAACTGGCCGGCCAGCGAGCCGCCGCCCACCACCCAGACGTCCTTGCCGTTGGCGCTGCGGGCGATGTCCCCCGCCCATTCGGTCACGTCCCCCCGGACGAAGGTCAGGTCCGCTCCCGGGAATGCGGCGAGCTCCCGGTGCGCGAAGACCCAGACCGGCAACCCCGGGTAGGGCCATTTGTCGTGCACCTCGTTGAGCAGCCAGGAATAGGTGTCCGCCCCCATGGCGATTGCACCGATTTCCGCCATGAACGCGTCGTAACTTTCGGTCTGGCCGGCGAAGCCGTCAAAGTCCATGAGCCAGTCGAGTCGCTCGTTTTCATCGGCAATGTAGCCATCTGCCGAGGCTGCCACGTAATACCTGAATTGCGTCATGGTGCCCATCCTAGCCACGCCTTGGCCGCCGTCTAAGGCATTGGGAACGGGTGTTTCCCCGGCCGGCGGACGGGGTCGATGGGCTTAAACGGTTTTCGCCCGCCCGGATCCAAGGATCGAGGCGGGCGAAAGCGCGGGGCCGGTGTTGCTCAGGCGCCGAGAATCCGCTCGCTGAGCGAAGGCACGATGAGGATGATGCCGAACATGACGACGATGCCGCACAGCGCAAAGCAGCCGTAGGCAGCGAGCCTGGCCGGCACGGCAGAGCGCTTCGCGTCCTCGCCCACGGCAAGCATGCGCACGCCCAGCGAGTAGGCACCAACAATGAACAGCGCAGCGACCCAGGTGGTGACGGCGACGATCAGGAATGCATCCCACTGAATAGTCATTAGTTGACCTCCTGCTTGGCCTTGGCGCGTTCCATCTTGCGACGCTGCTTCTTGGTGGGGATGTTCACGGCGGCGCCGGAAACATCGACATCGCTGATGGCGTTGTTGTGGCCCACGATTTCACGGCGCGAGAGCACCCAGATCACCAGCAGGGAGCCGACTCCCAAAATGGTCACGATGACCAGTCCGCCGGTCCCGAAGTGGGCAAGTGCGGCGGCTGCGGCGCCGATGATCCCGGCTGCCGGGAGCGTAAAGAGCCAGCCCAGGGCGATGCGGCCCGCGGTTCCCCAGCGGACCTCTGCTCCCTTGCGGCCCAGTCCGGATCCGATCACGGAGCCGGAGGCGACCTGCGTGGTCGACAGGGCGAAGCCCAGGTGCGAGGAGGCCAGGATGGCCGCGGCGGTGGACGTTTCCGCGGCGAAGCCCTGTGCGGGCTTGACGTCGGTCAGGCCCGAACCCATGGTGCGGATGATGCGCCAGCCGCCCATGTAGGTGCCCAGCGCGATGGCCAGCGCACAGGAGGCGATGACCCAGAAGTGCGGGCCGGTGCCTGCATCCTGCAGGCCCGAGGCGACCAGGGTCAGGGTGATGACGCCCATGGTCTTCTGTGCGTCGTTGGTGCCGTGGGCCAGTGCCACGAGCGAGGAGGAGAAGATCTGTCCGTAGCGGAATCCGCCGCGCTTCGGCGATGCGAGGCCGGATTGGCGCTTGGTCACGGAGTAGGCCAGCTTGGTGCACAGATACGCAGAGGATCCCGCGATCACGGGGGCCACCAGCGCCGGGAGCAGCACCTTGGACATCAGCACGTTGTAGTCGATGGCACCGAACCCCGCACCCACGATCGCGGCACCGATCAGTCCGCCGAAGAGTGCATGCGAAGAACTGGACGGCAGGCCGAGCAGCCAGGTGACCATGTTCCAGACGACGGCGCCCATCAGGCCGGCGAAGATCATGGCCGGCATGATTTGCACGCCGGTGTCCCCGCCCTCCTTGATGATGCCGCCGGAGATGGTCTTGGCGACCTCTGTTGAAAGGAATGCACCAACAAGGTTCAGGACCGCGGCCAGCGCGACCGCGGCCTTCGGCTTGATTGCACCGGTTGCAATGGGCGTGGCCATCGCGTTCGCGGTGTCGTGGAAGCCATTGGTGAAATCAAAGAACAGGGCAAGTGCAATGACCAGGACGACGATAAGCGTCAGATCCATGTATAAACCAATCGTGGGATTACGGGAGAGGGCCGAGTCGCGCTGGTTTCTCCGAACGCCCGCATTGTTTGCCCAATGTTAGGGTTCCGTTCACCTAAGTCGCAGATTCATCATATGGCCTGCTCCGCACTAGTCAATTCACGGAGCGTGGCTCGGCGCCCCTCCTGTGCCCGTGGTCAGGCATGGCGCGGGAACGGCACCGCTGTGACGTGAGCGACTTCACGTGCGACGTGGCTCGGTTCGGGTGGGGGACGACGCCATCGCGTGCTGCCTGGCGCCGGCGGCAAACGACGTGAATATTCCGGAGGTTCGGGTGCGCGAATCGGCGCGGAGCCGTAAGCTCGTTCAATGGCCAGATTCTTTGACGTTCACCCCGATAACCCGCAGCCACGTGCGATTGCGCAGGCCGTTGACCTGATACGCGATGGCGGGCTGATCGCCTACCCCACCGATTCCTGCTACGCGCTGGGAGCCCAGATCGGCAACCACGAGGCCTTGGACAGGATCCGGACCATCCGCCAGGTCGGCGACAAGCACCACTTCACGCTCGTCTGCAAGGACTTCGCCCAGTTGGGCCAGTACGTGGAGGTCAACAACCAGGTCTTCCGCAATATCAAGGCCGTCACCCCGGGCAGCTACACCTTCATCCTTCCGGCGACCAAGGAGGTGCCGAGGCGCCTCATGCACGCCAAGAAGAAGACCATTGGCGTGCGCATCCCCGACAACCCGGTGGTCCGCGCCCTGTTGGAGGAGCTCGGCGAGCCGATCCTCTCCAGCACCCTGTTGCTTCCGGGCGAAGAAGACCCGATGACCCAGGGATGGGAAATCAAGGAGGCCCTGGACCATGTGGTCGAGGGCGTCATCGATTCCGGGGAATGCGGCATCGAGCCGACCACCGTCATCGACTACTCCAGCGGCGAGGCAGTCGTTGCCCGCGTGGGTCTGGGCGACCCCTCGCGCTTCGAATGACGAAGAACCCGGGCAGCCCTAGGCGACTCCGACCCGGCCATCGGTGAGGTTGCAAACCAACTGCCAGAGGTGGCCGTCGGGATCGGCGAAGGTGCCGATGTACTGCAGCCGGCCGCTGGCGTGCTCGATCTCGTGGGGCGCAAAGCCCTTCCCCGTCGACCCGGAAACGGCGGCAAGTATTTCGTCGACCTCCGCGACGGTGGCGATCGCGCAACTGAGGAATGCATCGGTGGCCGGCACCGGCAGCAGCGGGGTGCGCTTGGCTTCGCGCGAGTACTTCGTGAACGCCTCCGCCTCGGCCAGGAAGATCGTCATCCCCGGCAGTTCCAGGCAGACCGTTCCCATCGCCAGCTTGGCACTTTCGATGCCCACCACGTCACGGTAAAAGGCCAGGGAGCGCCCGGCGTCCGCCACGGCCAGGCTCAGGACAACACCTTGGGTTTTCATCGTCTTTCTGTTTCCTTCCACGGGGTGCAACGGATCTTGGATCCATTATTCATCGGGAACGGGCCGGGGTGCTGCGCCTGATCCCCCACGAGCATTCCCATGCTTCCCCCGGCGCCAGCCAGTGCAGGCCCAGACCGTTGTTGAAGGCGTTGGCCGGGGCTGTCATCGGCTCCATGGCCACGGCACGTACCGGTCCCGCGGGACCGGGGAACGCCGGGGCGGTGAACACCTGGATGAACCCGTAGTTGGAGTCCATGTGCAATTCCACGCGGCTGCCGTCGGGCGCCTGCAGGTAGTGCCTCGAGCTGCCGTCGGGTTCGCGGTCCAGGCCGGTCCAGGTGTCGTCCAGCGAGACTTTATCCAGCAGCCGGCCCCGGCGATAATCAAAGCGGGTCCCGGCAACCTGGTCCTGATTGCCGGTGGGGATCATGGATCCGTCGACTTCCAGGTGCCGTTCGGCGTTGACAAAGAGCTTCAGTTCGGCGGCCGGGATGTCCCCGAGCCGCAGGTAGGGGTGGGCCCCGACGGCGACCGGGGCAGTCCGGTCCCCAAGGTTTTCAAGGCGGTGGGTGACGCGAAGGCCGTCCGCAACCAATTCGTAGCGCACGGACGTGTCCAGCTCGAAGGGGTACCCCGGTGCGGGGGAAACAGCCGCCGCCAGCACCACGCTGCCTTCGGAGCGTCGGACCTGCCGGTAGCTGCTGTGCCGCAACAGGCCGTGGATGGCATGGCCGCGGGCCTGCTCCGTGATCGTGAGCCGTTCCTCGGCGCCCTCGTATTTCCAGGCTCCCCCGGCCACCCGGTTCGGCCACGGCACCAGGACCACGCCGGCCGCGGAGGGCGCCACGATCCCCTGCGGATAGTCGTGGACCAGTTCGACCCCGTCGATGAGAAGCCTTCGCAACGAGGCCCCGACCTGGTTCACCACCGCGTGTTGGGTGTGGCCGTCAATGGTGCCGGTGAGTTCGAATCGTTCGCCCATCGGGGAACCTTGGCTTGGCAAGTCGGTCCTTTCGTCGTGACAGCTATCTGACGTTGCTTCCGGAGAGAAGTCTTTCCATCCCTCGCTTTTCGGCGCCCGAATGCAGGGAACGAAAGCGGGGCCGGGGGAACCCGTGCTTGGCTCCCCCGACCCCGTTGGCGCGTGCTTGGCGCTTGGCTACTTGACCTGGTCGATGACGGTCTCGGCGACTTCGCGCATGGACAGGCGGCGGTCCATCGAGGTCTTCTGGATCCAGCGGAACGCCTCGGGTTCGGTCAGTCCCATCTTCTCGGTCAGCAGGCTCTTGGCTCGCTCGACCAGCTTGCGGGTCGCGAACTGCTCGGTGAGGTCGCCGACTTCCTTTTCCAAGGCGCGGATCTCCTCGTGGCGGGAAATCGCGATCTCGATGGCGGGAACCAGGTCGGCCGGGGTAAAGGGCTTGACGACGTAGGCCATGGCTCCGGCCTCGCGTGCACGTTCCACCAGTTCCTTCTGGCTGAAGGCGGTCAACAACACCACCGGGGCAATGCGCTCCTTGACGATGGTCTCGGCGGCGGTGATGCCGTCCATGACGGGCATCTTGACGTCCATGAGCACCAGGTCGGGCTTGTGTTCCCGGGCCAGTTCGATCGCCTTTTCGCCGTTGTCTGCCTCCGCAACGACCTCGTAGCCCTCGCCGCGCAGGATCTCGACAATGTCCAGGCGGATCAGGGTCTCGTCTTCGGCGACAATGACGCGGCGGGGTGCGCCGGTGTTGGGCTCGGCCGCAATACGGGTTACTTCGGGCAGGTCGCTCATCGTGCTCCTTCAATCCCGGCGTGACCGGGGCTGTCATCAATACTCGGTTTCGTCGTTAAGCCTATCTGCATGTACAGTGGATAACCGCAAGGACGCGAGGATTTCTGCGCAAAGCAATTATCAGTTACGCTTATTCTCGCTGCTTCAAAATGTGCCCGCCCGAGTGGCGGAATGGTAGACGCGCTGCACTCAAAATGCAGTATCGAAAGGTGTGTGGGTTCGAGTCCCACCTCGGGCACATTTCGGCCCCGATCCCCTGTTTCACAAGGGATCGGGGCCTTTTTCATTTTAGCCAATGACAACTTTTGGGCCTATTTGTTCGGCACCAGTTCGCTTATCGGTCTGCGTGGTCCGACCCGGGTAAGTCCTGCCCTTCGACCTATCATCCCAGGGCTGGCAAGGCGATGGGTGTCCCCTCCCTTCCTGACCCAGAGGCCGTCTGATTCACCGGGTGCGGGCCACGCACTTCCGGTCCGGCCCTTTTCTTCGCCCGTTTCGCACCGTGTCGTTTCCCGGGCTTGGTGTTCCGGTACGACGAGGGTGCGCGATGCCGTGGGTGCCGTGGAAATGCCGCTCTTCCGGTGGCGGCGTTCTCCACTGGCGTATTGGTGGCGGGACTACGGCGGGCACCTCTTTCGTTGTATAGGCATATGGCGCGGCCCGTACGTGGACAGGCAGCGTCGCCAACAGTCGACCATGGGCACCCTCAGGAGGCGTGCGATGAAAGAGCCTTTCGATAAAGCCGGGGCCGGTCTTGGGTCTGAAGACGTGATGGATGCCTATTCCCGGACCGTCATCGGCGTGGCCGAAGCCGTTGCGCCGCATGTGGCCGCCATTGAGATGACGCGTATCGGCCGCAACGGACCGGTGCGCCTTGGCGCGGGTTCCGCCGTAGTCTTTACCGAGGACGGCTACATGTTGACCAATGCCCACGTGGTCGCCGGCGCCAGCGACGGACGGGCGGCCTTTGCCGACGGCACGGAAACTGATATCGAGATCAGAGGAGCGGATGCACTGTCCGACCTAGCTGTTATCCGCGGTCTTTCCCATATGCAGGCCCCGGCGCAACTTGGCGACGCCGAGGGGCTACGGGTCGGCCAACTGGTGATCGCCGTGGGCAACCCTCTGGGCCTGGCCGGATCGGTGACTGCCGGGGTGGTCAGCGGGCTGGGGCGATCCATCCCCACCGCAATTGGCCGCACCCGGCGGGTCATCGAAGACATCATCCAAACCGATGCCGCGCTGAACCCGGGCAACTCGGGCGGGGCACTGGCCGATGCCCACGGCCGGGTCGTCGGCATCAACACTGCCGTGGCGGGCGCGGGCTTGGGCCTGGCCGTTCCCATCAACGCCACCACCCGGCGGATCATCTCCGCGCTGATGGCCAACGGGCGTGTCCGGCGCGCCTATCTGGGCCTGGTCAGCTCCCCGATTGTGCTGAACGAGGCGCTGGCATCGCGCGTGGGCCAACGACAGGGACTGCGCGTGGCGGATGTCATCGCCGGGTCGCCGGCGGAGAAGTCCGGGTTGAAGCCCGGCGACCTGGTGCTCACTGTCGGGCAGCGCCCGGTCTCCAGCGCCGAGAGCGTGCAAAAGCAGTTGTTCTTCGAGGCCATCGGTGTGCCGCTGCCGGTGACGGTACTCCGAAACGGTGCAATGGTGGATGTCATCGCCGTGCCGGTGGAGATGACGGACTGAAAACAAGAAGGCCGGACTTCCTCCGCGATCCCCCCATGGGAATCGTGGTGGAAGTCCGGCCTCTGCCGGGTCTGACCTAGATCGAGAGGGCTTCGGAACCGGCGACGTTTTCCGAGTCCCACGGGCCGACCTTCTCGCGGGCAGGCATCGGCTTGCCGTCACCGAGCTGTCCTGCGTCGGCAAGGTCGCCGACCTTGTGGACGCGCAGCGAATTGGTCGAACCGGCCTGTCCCGGAGGGGAACCGGCGGCGATGCAGACGATGTCGTTGAGCTCTGCGAGGCCCTCGGCCAGCAGCGCGCGGTCGACCTGGGCCGTCATCTTGTCGGTGTGGTCCGCGTATTCCACCAGGCGCGGCTGGATGCCCCACATCAGGGTCATGATGTTGTAGGTCTGCGGCAGCGGGGTGAACGCCAGCACCGGGCGCTTCGGGCGCAACCGGGACAGGCGCCGGGCCGAGTCGCCGGACTGGGTGAAGGCCACGATGTACTTGGCATCCAGCTGGTCGGCGATCTCCACGGCCGCGCGGGTGATGGCGCCGCCACGGGTCTTGGGCTTGGAGCCCAGGCGCGGGATGCGGTCCAGGCCGTGCGTCTCCGTGGAGGAGATGATCCGTGCCATGGTCTCGACGGTCTCGATGGGGTATTCGCCCACCGAGGTCTCGCCCGAAAGCATGACCGCATCGGCGCCGTCGAGGACGGCGTTGGCGCAGTCGGAGGCCTCGGCGCGGGTAGGCGTCGGGGACTCGATCATCGATTCGAGCACCTGGGTGGCCACGATGACCGGCTTGGCCCAGCGGCGGGCCAACTCAATGGCACGCTTCTGCACCAGCGGGACCTCCTCGAGGGGAAGCTCCACGCCCAGGTCGCCACGGGCGACCATGATCGCGTCGAAGGCGTCGATGATTTCCTCGAGGGCGTCGACCGCCTGCGGCTTCTCGATCTTCGCGATCACCGGAAGGCGGCGGCCCTCCTCGTCCATGATCTCGTGCACGCGCTGGATGTCGGAGGCGTTGCGCACGAAGGACAGTGCGACCATGTCGACGCCGGCCCGAATGGCCCAGCGCAGGTCGTCCTCGTCCTTTTCGCTCAAGGCGGGAACGTTGACGGCGACCCCGGGGAGGTTGATGCCCTTGTTGTTGGACACCTCCCCGCCCACGACGACCTCGGTGACGACCTTCTCGTCGTCGACTGCGGTGGCGCGCAGGGCGACCTTGCCGTCGTTGATCAACAGGATGTCGCCCACGTTGACGTCCTGGGGCAGGCCCTTGAACGTCGTGGAGCAGAAGGTGCCGTCGCCAAGCTCATCGGCGATCACGATGGTGAAGGTGTCCCCCACATGCAGCATGTGCTTGGCATCGCCCACGAACCGGCCCAGCCGGATCTTGGGGCCCTGCAGGTCGGCGAAGATGCCGACCGGCCGGCCGAGTTCCTCGGCCGCTGCCCGCACGTTGCCGAGGTTCTCGGCGTGCATCGAGTGGTCGCCGTGGCTCATGTTCAGCCGGGCGACGTCGACACCCGCCTTGAGCACTGCCAATGTCTTGTCGTAGGTGCCGATCGCCGGGCCCCAAGTGGCCACAATCTTTGCGCGTCTCATACGGTTAGCCTATCTGCCTTTCCATTTCTCAGGTCGGGAAAACACCGCATAAGAGGTGCATCCGTCTCACAACATGCTGATGGCCCGATCCGTCGGTGCAACGGGGGCCGGAAGGCGGGTTTCGCCCATCAGGTATTTGTCCACCGCCGCGGCACAGGATCGTCCCTCGGCGATGGCCCACACAATCAGGGATTGTCCGCGTCCGGCGTCGCCAGCCACGAACACCCCGGGGGTGTTGGTCATGTAGTAACCATCACGGGCGACGCTGCCCCGGTCATCAAACTCGGTGTTGGCCTGTTCCATGAGACCGGCAGTCTCGGGTCCGGTGAACCCGAGTGCCAGGAAGACGAGGTCGGCGGGTATGACCCGCTCCGTGCCCGGCTTCGGAAGGCGCTGACCGTCAATAAATTCGGTCTCTGCCACTGTAACACCCATCACGCTTCCGTGCTCTCCCGTGAAGTTGACCGTGGCGGCCAGGTAGGACCGTTCACCGCCTTCCTCGTGCGCCGACTGGACCTCGAAGAGGGTCGGGGTCATGGGCCAGGGCTGGTGCCCCGCGCGCTCGGTCGGGGGCTGTGCCCCGATGGCAAGGGTGGTCACGGAAGCGGCGCCCTGGCGGATCGCGGTGCCCAGGCAGTCGGCTCCGGTGTCGCCGCCGCCGAGGATGACCACGTGCTTGCCCTTGGCGTCGATGCGCACGGCATCGCGCTCACCGGCCACGACCTCGTTGGAGTCCACCAGGTATTCCATGGCGAAGTGCACACCGCTCAGCTCGCGCCCCGGGACCGGCAGGTCCCGCGGAACGGTCGCCCCGGTGGCAACGATCACCGCGTCGTAGAGCCGGTTGAGCTGCTCGAACTCGATGTCGGTGCCCACCGAAACGCCGGTGCGGAACACCGTTCCCTCGGCCTCCATCTGGGCCAGGCGCGTGTCGAGGACCTCCTTGGCCATCTTGAAGTCCGGGATGCCGTAGCGCAGCAGTCCCCCGACCTTGTCGTCGCGTTCGTACACCGCGACGGTGTGGCCGGCACGGGTCAGCTGCTGGGCGGCGGCCAGGCCGGCCGGACCGGAACCGACCACGGCGATGCGCATGTCGGTGTGGCGCACCGCAAGGACCGGTTCCAGCCCGCCGGAGGCAATCAGGGTGTCGGCGATTTCGACCTCGACCTGCTTGATTGTTACGGCCGGCTGGTTGATTCCCAGCACGCAGGAGGACTCGCAGGGTGCCGGGCACAGCCGCCCGGTGAATTCCGGGAAGTTGTTGGTCGCATGCAGGCGCTCGGCGGCGTCCCCCATCCGGCCCTGGTGGACCAGGGCGTTCCATTCCGGGATCAGGTTGCCCAGCGGGCAGCCGTTGTGGCAGAAGGCGATGCCGCAGTCCATGCAGCGTCCGGCCTGCGCGGTGAGCACCTCGGCGTTTTGCCGCTCGGTGACCTCCCGGTAGTCCATGATGCGCACCGAGACGGGGCGCTTGGGCGGGGTCACGCGGTCGCGTACCTCTAAGAATCCACGTGGATTAGCCACGGGTCACCTCCAGAATCCGGTTCCAGACAGCTGCTGAATCCGGGTCGAATCCTTCGTTGGCGGCATCGTTGCGTGCCTGTGAGACGGCTGCGTAGTCGCGCGGCAGCACCTTGGTGATGCGCGCGGCGGCCACCGGCCAGTCGGCCAGCAGGCTGGCCGCCAGCGCCGAGCCGGTGTGCTGCACGTGCCGGACGAGCAGGCCCTTGATGAGCTCGAGGTCCGCCCCGTCCAGGCCGGAGAGGATCAGGTCGTCGTTCTCGACGGCCAGCGGGTTCAGCGCCGCGGTGTCCAGGTCAAGGACGTAGGCGGTGCCGCCGGACATGCCGGCGGCGAAGTTGCGCCCGGTGGCGCCAAGGATCAGCACCGTTCCCCCGGTCATGTACTCGCAGCCGTGGTCGCCGATGCCCTCGACCACCGCGGTGGCGCCGGAGTTGCGCACGCAGAAGCGTTCGCCGACCATGCCGCCGATGAACAGCTCGCCGCTGGTGGCGCCGTAGCCGATGACGTTGCCGGCAATGACCTGCTCGGCGGGGTTGAACCCGCTGCGCTCATCCGCCTTCACGGTGATGCGTCCGCCGGAAAGGCCCTTTCCGACGTAGTCGTTGGAGTCGCCGGTCAGGTGCAGTGCCACCCCGGTGGGCAGGAAGGCGCCCAGGGACTGGCCGGCATGCCCGCGCAGCTTCACCTCGATGGTGCCCGGCGCCAGTTCCTCGGTCCCGAAGGTCCGGGTGACGTGGTGGCCCAGCATGGTGCCCACCGAGCGGTCGGTGTTCTTGATTGGGAGGTCAAGAACGACCTTCTCGCGGCGCTCCAGGGCAGGGGCGGCGGCGGCAATGAGCTGGTTGTCGAAGTGCGCCCCAAGCCCGTGGTCCTGGGACCCGGTGCGCGAACGCGGCGCCCCGGCCTTGGATCCCTCGGTGTTGAAGATCTTCTCCAGGTGCAGGCCCTGGGTCTTCCAGTGGCCCACCGCGGCGCGGGTGTCCAGCAGCTCGGCCTGGCCGATGGCCTCCTCGAGCGTGGCGAAACCGAGTTCCGCCAGCAGCTCGCGGACCTCCTGGGCGAGAAACTCGAAGAAGTTCACCACGTGGTCGGCCTGGCCGGTGAAGCGCTGGCGCAGTTCCGGGTTCTGCGTGGCGACGCCCACGGGGCAGGTGTCCAGGTGGCAGACGCGCATCATGATGCAGCCGGCAACCACCAGCGGTGCGGTGGCGAAGCCGAATTCCTCGGCGCCCAGCAGCGCGGCGATGACGACGTCGCGGCCGGTCTTCAGCTGCCCGTCGACCTGCACGGTGACGCGTTCGCGCAGCCCGTTGAGCATCAGCGTCTGCTGGGTCTCGGCCAGGCCGAGCTCCCAGGGCACGCCGGCATGCTTCAGCGAGTTCAGCGGGGACGCGCCGGTGCCGCCGTCGTGCCCGGAAACCAGCACCACGTCGGCCTTGGCCTTGGTGACGCCGGCCGCGACGGTGCCGATGCCGACCTCGGAGACCAGCTTCACGTGGACGCGGGCGCTCGGGTTGGAGCACTTCGCGTCGTGGATCAGCTGGGCCAGGTCCTCGATCGAATAGATGTCGTGGTGCGGCGGCGGGGAAATCAGGCCGACGCCGGGGGTCGAGTGGCGCGTGCGCGCCACCCACGGGTAGACCTTCTGGGCCATCAGCTGGCCGCCCTCGCCGGGCTTGGCGCCCTGCGCCATCTTGATCTGGATGTCATCGGCATGCGTGAGGTACATGCTGGTGACCCCGAAGCGGCCCGAGGCGATCTGTTTGACCGCCGAACGGCGTGCCGGGTCCAGCAGGCGGTCGACGTCCTCGCCGCCCTCGCCGGTGTTGGACTTGCCGCCCAGCCGGTTCATCGCGATGGCCAGGGTCTCGTGCGCCTCGGCGGAGATCGAGCCGTAGCTCATGGCACCGGTCGCGAAGCGCTTGACGATCTCGGACACCGGTTCCACGGCGTCGATGTCGATGGGCGTGCGCCCGTCGAACTTGAAGTCCAGCAGCCCGCGCAGCGTCATCAGGCCCTTGGCCTGGTCATCCACGCCCTGGGTGTACTTCTTGAAGATGTCGTAGCGGCGTTCGCGGGTGGCGTGCTGCAGCCGGAAGACGGTCTCCGGGTTGAAGAGGTGCGGCGGGCCCTCGCGGCGCCATTGGTATTCGCCGCCGGTCTCCAGCACGCGGTGCGCGTCCGGGTTCAGGTCGGCCGGGTAGGCACCGGCGTGGCGCATCGCGGTTTCGGTCGCGATGATGTCCAGGCCCACGCCTCCGAGCTGCGAGGAGGTGCCGGTGAAGTACTGGTCGACCACGCGCTGGGACAGGCCCAATGCCTCGAAGGTCTGGGCGCCGCAGTAGGAGGCCACGGTGGAGATGCCCATCTTGCTCATGATCTTCAGCAGGCCCTTGCCCAGCGCCTTGATCAGGTTGACCTGCGCCTTGGCCGGGGTCACGTCGCCGAGTTCGCCCTGCAGGGCCATTTCCTCGACGGATTCCAGGGCCAGGTAGGGGTTGATGGCGGAGGCGCCGTAGCCCACGAGCACCGCGACGTGGTGCACCTCGCGTACGTCGCCGGCCTCGATGACCAGGGAGGTCTTGGTGCGGTTGGCGCTCTTGAGCAGGTGGTGGTGCACCGCCGAGGTGAGCAACAGCGAGGGGATCGGCGCCCACTGGGCGTTGGAGTCCCGGTCCGAGAGCACGATGAACTTCACGCCGCGGTTGGTGGCGGCGGAGACCTTCTCGCAGATTTCCTGCAGGCGGGCGCGCAGCTCGGACTCGCCGCCCTCGGGACGGTAGAGCCCGCGGACGCGCAGCGCCACCTTGGCGCCGTTTTCGTCGCGGAGGTTGGCGATCTTGGCCAGGTCGTCGTTGGTGATCACAGGGTAGTCGAGGGACACCTGCTTGGCGTCGACCTTGCCGGTGGCCAGCAGGTTTCCGTCCGGGCCGATGCTAATGCCCAGGGAGGTGACCAGTTCCTCGCGGATGGAATCCAGCGGCGGGTTGGTGACCTGGGCGAAGGACTGGGTGAAGTAGTCGAAGAGCAGCCGGGAGCGGTCCGAGAGCACGGCAACGGGCGTGTCGGAGCCCATGGCGCCCAGCGGCTCGGCGCCTGCGGTGGCCATGGGGGCGAGCAGGATCCGCAGTTCCTCGGTGGTGTAGCCGAAGGTGCGCTGGCGGATCTGCACGGAGGCGGAGTTGTGCTTGACGTGCTCCAGGTCCGGCAGGTCGGTCAGGCGGATCTTGTTTTCGCTGACCCACTGGGCCCACGGCGCCGAGGCGGCGACCTGCGACTTGATTTCCTCGTCGGAGATGATGCGTCCGGCCTCGGTGTCGACCAGGAACATCTTGCCCGGGGCAACACGGCCCTTGGCGGCGATGAGGGCGGGATCGAGGTCGATGACGCCGACCTCGGAAGCCAGCACGACCAGTCCGTCGGTGGTGACCCAGTAGCGTGCCGGGCGCAGGCCGTTGCGGTCCAGCACCGCGCCGACCTGCTTGCCGTCGGTGAAGGACACCGCGGCGGGCCCGTCCCAGGGCTCCATGAGCATCGAGTTGTACTCGTAGAAGGCGCGGCGGTCGGCATCCATCGAGGCGTGGTTTTCCCAGGCCTCCGGGATCATCATCATGATGGCCTGGGCGATCGGGCGACCGGAGAGCATCAGCAGCTCGGCGACCTCGTCGAAGGAGGCCGAGTCGGAGGCGCCGGGGCTGCAGATCGGGAAGAGCTCCTCGGGCACCTCGCCCAGCAGGGAGGAGGCGAGCTGCGACTGGCGGGCGCGCATCCAGTTGCGGTTGCCCTTGACCGTGTTGATTTCGCCGTTGTGGGCGATGGTGCGGAAGGGCTGGGCCAACGGCCACGAGGGGAAGGTGTTGGTGGAGAAGCGCGAGTGCACGATGCCGAGGCGCGAGGCGAAGCGCTCGTCGCCCAGGTCCGGGTAGAACTCGGTGAGCTGCTCGGTGGAGAGCATGCCCTTGTAGACCATGGTGGCGGAGGAGAGCGACGGGAAGTACACGCCGAACTTGTTCTGTGCGCGCTTGCGGATCCGGAAGACCCTGGCGTCAAGGTCTGCTTCGTGGTCCTGCGCGGCACCCAGGAAGAGCTGGGAGAAATGCGGCATGGAGCCCAGTGCGGTGGCGCCGATGGTCTCGGTGTTCACCGGAACGTCGCGCCAGCCGAGCACGGCCAGGCCTTCCTCGGCGGCAAGGTCTTCGAGGGCGGTGACGGCGGCGGCGCGCTGCGCGGCCTCCTGCGGGAGGAAGGCGGTGCCGGCGGCGTAGCGGCCGGGGGCGGGCAGGTCGATGTCCGTGACGGCGCGGAAGAATGCGTCGGGGATCTGCGTGAGGATGCCTGCACCGTCGCCGGTGCCTGCGTCGGCGCCCACGGCGCCGCGGTGTTCGAGGCGGCGCAGCGCCTCGAGGGCCTGCTCCACGATCTCGTGGCTGGCCTCTTGCGTCAGCGTGGCGATAACCGCCAGGCCGCACGCGTCTTTTTCGTTTGCCGGGTCATAGAGCCCTTGGGCTTCCGGGACATCGGCAAACCGGGTGTAGGGCGAGGAAACCTCCTCGCCTGGATGCGGTGAGGCATTGAGTTGGACTCCGGTCATGCTCATGAGTGGTCCCTTTCTCGGTGTGGGGGCTGAGGTGGTGGATCTTCGGGCGACGCTGGCCGAGGAAAGGCAATGGGTTCCCGAACCGGCACCCCGAATTCGGGTCGGGCTGCGGTGGGGTGGGTGTGACGGCTGCGAGGCGTGGACGGTGTCCGTCCGCTCGGGCTGGTTGGCCGAGCGCGGACCGCGTGCTTCCACGTCGTTTGCTTCCACGTCATTGTGGTCGCCGACAGCAGTGGTCGCGGATTCTGGGTATTCCGCGCCCGGCACTGCTGCCACAGTGAAAAAAGAGTAGCATCGGCATGTTTCAGATTTGCACGCACTTTTGTTTCCAACAGTTTTCGTACCCCTCACCAACCCGTTGCTGACTTGGGTCTATTAAGTTTCCGCAAAGTTTCGTCGCAATGCGCAGTGAGCCCCTTCATTTTCCACCGCCATGGGGCAATGGGCAAGACGTGGGCGCTCCGCGCGGCCGGCGCATCCCGGAAGGGAACCGGACGACGAAGGCCGGTCTTTCCACCTCCGAGGGGAGGGGAAAGACCGGCCTTGGCCAGGCATCGTGGATCGGGATCCGCGGTGCCGCCGTGTTACTCGTTCTTGGTGTCGGGCCCGGTGTCGCCGGCCGTGTCGGTGCCTTCGGAGGTCGGCCCCTTCTCGGGATTGGCGGGCTTGGCCGCGTCGGATGCCTCCACGAGGGGCTCGCGGCCGGCCAGGTACACACCGGGATCCGGCTGCGGGCGCAGCTTGCGGAGCACGAAGAGCAGCCCGACCGTGCCAAGGATGACCATGGCGATGGCCAGCCACATGTGAACGCGCAGCCCGATGCCGAGGATCACGATGGTGTCCGCGGCATCGATGCGCATGGTCTCCATGATGATCCGGCCGATGCCGTACCAGATGAGATAGGACCAGAACATGGCGCCGCGGCGCAGCTTGAACCTGCGGTCCAGGGCGATGAGCAGCAGCACCCCTGCAACGTTCCACAGCGATTCGTAGAGGAACGTGGGGTGGAACAGGGTTCCGGCCGGCAGCCCCGGGGGGAAGTTGTAGCTGTCCGGATCGATTTCAAGGCCCCACGGCAGGGTGGTGGGAGCGCCGAAGAGTTCCTGGTTGAACCAGTTGCCCCAGCGCCCGAAGGCCTGGGCCAGCAGCACCCCGGGGGCCGCGGCGTCCAGGAACGCCGACAGGCGCACCCCGGCGCGGCGGCAGGCGATCAGTGCGCCCACGGAGCCGAGGCTGATGGCACCCATGATGCCCAGGCCGCCGGCCCAGATCTGCGGGATCTCTGCCCAGTGGGCCATCTGCCCGTTGAGGCCGAAGTAGTAGTCCGGATCCGTGACGAGCACGTGGTAGAGGCGTCCGCCGACGATCCCGAAGGGGATCGCCCAGATGCAGATGTCCCAGACCGCGTCCTCCGGTCCGCCCTTGGCGCGCCAGCGCCGCGCGGTGATCCACATGGCCGCCACGATGCCGAGCATGATGCAGATCGCGTAGGCGTGGATGGTCAGCGGGCCGAGGGAGAACTTCGAGAATTCCGGCGGCGGGCTCGGTATCGAGGCGAGCACGTTGGTTCCCGCCACGGCCAGCTGCATCATGCCTTCACTGTCCGCCCGCTGAGTTCGGCGGTGAGCTTGGCAACCGCTTCCACTCCCCCGTCACGCAGGGCCGCCACCAGTGCGGTGCCCACGATGACGCCGTCGGAGTAGGCACCGATTTCTTCCACGTGCTTGCGCTGCGAGACACCCAGGCCCACGCAGGCGTTTTCGGCGCCGGCGGCGTGGGCCGCGGTGACCACGGCGGCGGCGGCGTCGGAGACCTCGGCGCGGGCGCCGGTGACGCCCATGACCGAGACGCAGTAGACGAAGCCGCGGCTGGCCTCAACGGTGGCCTTCATGCGGGCCTCGGTGGAGGACGGGGCGACCAGGAAGACGCGGTCAAGGTCGTACTTGTCGGAGGCCACGAACCATTCGGCGGCCTCGTCGGGGACCAGGTCCGGGGTGATCAGCCCGGCGCCGCCGGCCTCGGCCAGGCGGCGGGAGAACTCGTCCACGCCCATGCGCAGCACCGGGTTCCAGTAGGTCATGATCATGACCGTCGCGGAACAACGCTCGGTGATGCCCTTGACGATGTCGAAGACCTGGGCGACCTTGAAGCCCTGGGCCAGCGATTGGACCGTGGCCGCCTGGATGACCGATCCGTCCATCACGGGGTCGGAGTACGGAATGCCGACCTCGATGATGTCGGCGCCGTTCTCGGCCATGGCCACCGCGGCGTCAATGGTGCCCTGGACGTCGGGGAATCCGGCGGGCAGGTAGCAAATCAGTGCCGGGCGGCCTTCGGCGCGGGCGGCGGCGATCGCCGCGGCACTCTTGGATACGGGGCTCACTTGGCGTCCTTCACTTCGGTCTCGATGAGGTTGAACCATTCGGCCGCGGTTCCCACGTCCTTGTCGCCGCGACCCGAAAGGTTGGCGATGATGATGGTTTCCTCCGGCACCGCGCCGGCGGCGATCTTGCGTTCGGCGATCTTCAGCGCACCCGCCAGGGCGTGCGCGGACTCGATGGCCGGGATGATGCCCTCGGTGCGGCACAGCAGCGAGAAGGCGTCCATGGCCTCGACGTCGGTGATCGGCTCGTAGCGCACCCGGCCGATGTCTGCGAGGTAGGCATGTTCCGGACCGACGCTCGGGTAGTCGAGACCCGCGGAGATCGAGTGGGAGTCGATGGTCTGCCCGTCGTCGTCCTGCATCAGGTAGCTCTTGGCACCGTGCAGCACGCCCGGGCGGCCCAGGGTGATGGCAGCTGCGTGGCGCGGGGTGTCGATGCCGTCTCCCCCGGCCTCGAAACCGTAAAGCTCGACCGAGGGGTCGTCCAGGAAACCGTGGAAGAGTCCGATGGCGTTCGAGCCGCCGCCGATGCAGGCGGCCACGGCGTCCGGCAGGCGCCCGGCCTGGGCCAGGATCTGCTCGCGGGCCTCCTCGCCGATGACCTCGTGGAAGTAGCGCACCATGGCGGGGAACGGGTGCCCGCCGGCGACGGTACCCAGCAGGTAGTGGGTGTTGTGCACGTTGGCAACCCAGTCGCGCAGCGCCTCGTTGATGGCGTCCTTGAGCGTCTGGGATCCCGCGGTCACCGGGATGACGGTGGCACCGAGCAACTGCATGCGCGCCACGTTGAGCGCCTGCCGGCGGGTGTCCTCCGCGCCCATGTAGACGACGCATTCAAGGCCCATCAGGGCGGCGGCGGTGGCCGAGGCGACACCGTGCTGCCCGGCGCCGGTCTCCGCGATGATGCGGGTCTTGCCCATGCGCTTGGCCAGCAGCGCCTGGCCAAGGACGTTGTTGATCTTGTGGCTTCCGGTGTGGTTCAGGTCCTCGCGCTTGAGGAAGACGCGGACCCCGCCGGCTGCCTCGGAGAAGCGCTTGGCCTCGGTGAGCATCGAGGGACGGCCCGTGTAGTTCTTGTTCAGTTCCTTGACCTGCGCCACGAATTCCGGGTCGGCCTTGGCCGCCTCGAAGGTTTCGTTCAGCTCGTCCATGGCGGCGATCAGCGACTCGGGCATCCAGCGCCCGCCGTAGGCGCCGAAGTACGGGCCCGCGGCGTGGCGCAGCGAGTGGGAGGGGGCGGAATCGGACGGGTTTTCGCCCATGTCCGGGTCACCTGTCATCGGGTTCATCTGGCGTATCCTTCTCTGGCTAAGGAATTCTTCGAGGGGTTTGGGGGTGCTCAGCTGGCGCGGGCCGGCTTGGCGGCGGTCCCGGCGGCGATGAAGCGCTCGATCGCGGCGCGCGGGTCGTTGTCCTTGACCAGGGCCTCGCCGACCAGGATCGCGTCGGCGCCGTGGCCGGCATATTGCTCGACGTCGGCAACGTCGCGCACGCCGGATTCGGCCACGATCACGACGCCGGAGGGGATGAGCTCGGCAAGCCGGGCGAAGTTGCCGCGGTCGACCTCAAGGGTCTTGAGGTTGCGCACGTTCACGCCGATGATCCGCGAACCGAGCGCCACCGCGCGGGCGATTTCCTCCTCGGTGTGCGTCTCGACCAGGGCGTTCATGCCCAGGGCGTGGGTCAGGTCCAGGAACTCGCGCAGCTGCGCGTCGTCCAGGGCCGCAACGATCAGCAGCACCAGGTCCGCACCGTGGGCGCGGGCCTCGTGGATCTGGTAGGGATCGACCGTGAAGTCCTTGCGCAGCAGCGGGATCTTCACCGCGGCGCGCACGGCGTCGAAGTCGGCCAGCGAGCCGCCGAAGCGGCGTTCCTCGGTCAGCACCGAGATCACCGAGGCACCGCCGGCCTCGTAGGCGGCGGCCAGCTCGGCGGGTTCGCCGATGTCCGCCAGGGCGCCCTTGGAGGGCGACTTGCGCTTGACCTCGGAGATCACGTGCATGGTGTTGTCGCGCTGCCCGGCATCCGGGTGGCCGCCCAGGGCCGCGTAGGCGTCGAGGGCTGGGGCCGCGGCGGCGGCCGCAGCCTCGATCTGGGCCTGGTCGATGATGGACCGACGGGCGTCCAGATCGATCTGGACGCCCGCGATGAT
This sequence comes from Paeniglutamicibacter sp. MACA_103, assembly GCF_045798555.1. Lineage (NCBI taxonomy): Bacteria > Bacillati > Actinomycetota > Actinomycetes > Micrococcales > Micrococcaceae > Paeniglutamicibacter > Paeniglutamicibacter sp. MACA_103. The sequence goes on from NZ_JBIXLN010000002.1 coordinate 61,091, forward strand.
ATCGGTAAGTACACTCACGGCTAGTGCGAGTCGCCAGACCTGGAACCGTTGACGCCGAAGCCGGCCTTCTTCATGATCCAGCCGACGATCAGGCCGAGGACCACGATGGCGCAACCCACGTAGACGACGGTGGGGTTGTGCCCGGCGAAGGCGATGCAGCCGACAACGAAGCCGACCATCATGATGCCGACCATGGCCCATGCGGCCTTGGAGTTGCCGTGTCCGATTTCCTCGGAATGCATTGGATCGAGCTGGGTGTTGGCGTTAGCCATGGTGGGATACTCCTTCTCACCTCGTGCGAATCGGGGTTATTCCCGATAAATATCTTGGTTTCCATTCTGCCATTCTTTGCGGCGATGGCATGCCATGTTGCGCCGTGTGCGCGCTACCCGGTCGGGTCGTCCCCGCGGGAGAGCGAGTCCCAGCCGGAAATCTCATCGATTTGGCCGTCCTGCGCCGCGGCCGCGGGCCCCGCGGAGGTTGCCGCGGCGTCGCGGGCGTACTTGCGGGACCCCGCCCAGTGGCGCCCGGCGACGGCCAGCAGCACCGCGTTGGCCGCCAGCAAAGCCCCGGCAAGTGCCGCGGCCCAGGGCCAGAACGTCACCTCGTAGGCGCCGCCGGAGGTGTTCAGTCCGGTAGCCTCCCCGACCTTGGTCGCGGCGGCCAGCACGGGGTCGGCCAGCACCGCCACGGCCGAGGCGACGATGCCGCCGCCGACCAGCAGCAGGATCGCGGCGATGATCCAGCGGGCCGCCTTCCCGGCGATCATGGCCGCCAGCGAGCCCGCCAGCGCCACCACTGCCAGGGCGGCCACGGCGGTGGCGGCATCGGAGCCAGCCACCTCGATGAGCGGGATCTTCACGGAGCCGACCTCCGGCTGGACGTTGATCCAGGTCCGGGTGCTGGTGGCCAGGGCCAGGACCGCGCCCGCCAGCCCCAGGAGCATGACGTTGCGCTTGGATCCGAGGCGCGCCTTGGCTGGTGCGCTCATGCCTGGGTCCCGTCCACGTGTGCCGGTGCCATGGTCCCGGCGGCCCAGACGGCCCGCAGCGGCGCGGCCGACTTGTTGATGGTTTCGAGGGCCTCGGCGTCCAGGTCGGAGTCGGCGACGATGCCGCCGCCGGCCTGCACGTAGGCCCGGTTGCCCTTGATCAGCGCGGAGCGGATGGCGATGGCCATGTCCATGTCCCCGGTGAAGTCCAGGTAGCCGACCACGCCGCCGTAGATGCCGCGGCGGTAGGGCTCGAGTTCGTCCAGCAGCGACAGGGCGCGCGGCTTCGGCGCCCCGGAGAGCGTGCCGGCGGGGAAGGTAGCGGCGAGCACGTCGTAGCCGTCGGTGCCCGGTTTGAGCTTGCCGACCACGTTGGAGACCAGGTGCATGATGTGGCTGAAGCGCTCGACCTCCATGAACTGGGTGACCTCGACCGAGCCGGGCATGCAGACCTTGGAGAGGTCGTTGCGCGAGAGGTCGACGAGCATCAGGTGCTCGGCGCGTTCCTTCTCGTCGTCCAGCAGGTTCTTCTCGTGCAGCTGGTCGTCCTCGTAGTTGGCGCCGCGCGGGCGCGAGCCGGCGATCGGGTGGGTGACCACGTGGTCGTCGTTCACGGTGACCAGGGCCTCGGGCGAGGAGCCGACGATGGAGTACGCCTTGCCGTGCGCGTCCTGCAGCGTGAACAGGTACATGTACGGGCTGGGGTTGGTGCCGCGCAGGATCCGGTAGACATCCAGCGGGTCGGCGTGGGTCTCCAGCTCGAAGCGGCGCGACACCACGACCTGGAACACCTCGCCGTCGACGATGGCCTCCTTGCCGCGCAGCACGGCCCGGCGGTAGGAGTCCTCGTCCCAGGAGTGGGTGACCGCATTCATCAGTTCGTCGGCCGGCACGTCCGTGCCGGAGAGAACGGAGACGGGGTTTTCCGCGGCCTCGCCGAGCGCGTCTAGCATGCCGGACAGGCGGGAGACCGCGTGGTCGTAGGCGCCGTCGACGCCCTCGGTGGTGCCGTTGAAGTTGATGGCGTTGGCGATGAGCGTCAGCGTGCCGTCGGTGTTGTCGTGCACCGCCATGTCCCCGACCAGGTTCATGGCGAGCTCCGGCAGGTGCAGGTCGTCGGCCGGCGGGTTGGGCAGCTTCTCCCAGTGCCGCACGGCCTCCCAGCCGATGAAGCCGACCATGCCGCTGGTCAGCGGCGGCAGGCCGTCGAGCGGTTCGGTGCGTAGCGCGCGGACGGTGTCGCGCAGGACTTCCACGGGGTTGCCCTCGGTCGGCATGCCCGCCGGGGGCGTGCCCTGCCAGTGCGCCTTGCCGTCCAGCGTGGTCAGGGTCGCCGGCGAGTTCACGCCGATGAAGGAGTAGCGGGACCACACTCCCCCGGCCGCGGCCGATTCCATCAGGAAGGTGCCGGGGCGCCCGCCGGCCAGCCGGCGGTAGACGGAGATGGGGGTCAGCGCGTCGGCCAGCACCCTCATGCTTACGGGAATGACGCGGCGATCCGCGGCGAGGGCGCGGAACTGCTCGCGGGTGGGGGTCAGGGCGCCGAGAGCTTGCATGAGCGAAGAATGGTCCTTGCGTGTACGAAAATCGAGCGGGGGAAGGTCAGGAAACGCGGCGGCCCACGACGGCGGGCAGTTCACGCCCGTCGAAGCAGGTGCGCGTCCCGGTGTGGCACGCGGCGCCGATCTGGTCGACGATGACCAGCAGGGCGTCGCCGTCGCAGTCGAGGGCCACGGAGCGGACCAGCTGGGAGTGGCCGGAGGTGTCGCCCTTGCGCCAGTATTCGTTGCGCGAGCGCGACCAGAAGGTCACCCGGCCGGTGGTCAGGGTTCGGCGCAGCGCCTCCTCGTCCATCCACCCGAGCATCAGCACCTCACCGCTGCCGTGCTGCTGGATGATGGCGGCGACCAGTCCGGCGTCGTCCTTCTTCAGGGCGGCGGAAATCTGGGGCGAGAGTTTCCCGTCAACGGAGACGGGGGCGGCGAAGGCAGGGTTCTGTGACATCCCTACCAGTCTAGTGCCCCGGGCGGAAAAACCGGTCCCGAAACACGATTGCGCCGTTCCCGGGGCCGGACCGCGCCGTTGGCCGCGACATCATTTCCGCGGTTGGCGCCGGGCAAGACCTCGGGAGGCCGGGCCCGGGGCGGGCGCACCGCGCCTGCGCAGGTGGCAGGCCAGGGTGGCGGCGCCCAGGGCCGCGCCCCAGAGCGGCAATGCGGAGGGCCGCGAGACGGCCCTTGGCGGTGGCCGGAAGGAAGCATTTGGCGCCGCTGCCGAGCCCCACGGTCGATTTAGGTCGCCGGGTTCCGACGCAGCTTGGGCGCTGAGCGAAATAGCCGCTCCAAGCGCCCCGAACGTGTTAGTTTCAAGGTGATGCATTTCGTACCAGCCTCGCGTGAAGTATTGGCCGAAGTCCTGCTGGCGGCAGGGCCGACGGCCCCCACCTTGTGTGCCGGATGGCAGACCCGCCACCTGGCCGCGCACCTGGTCCTGCGGGAGCAGTCCCTGCTGGCCGCCGGACTGGTCCTCAAACCGCTAACGCACCGCATGGAGACCGAGCTGGACCGGCGCGCGGAGGCGGCCAAGGACCGCAACGCCTATGCGGCACTCGTCAATGAATTCCTGAAGGGCGCGCCCAAGATCTCGCCGCTGGCCAACCCGCGCGTCGACCATTCGGCGAACCTGTCCGAGTTCTTCATCCACACCGAGGACGTGCGCCGCGCGTCCGACCGCTGGGTCCCGCGTGCGCTCGACGACAGGTACGAGGATCTGCTGTGGGACGACCTGGTGCGACGCGCCGCACACTACTACCGTGGTGCGGATGTCGGCATCATTCTCGTCCGCCCCGACGGGCGGCGCCACGTGGCCCGCAAGTCCAGTTCCTCGGTGGCCATCACCGGGCGCCCGGGCGAGCTCTTGCTGCACGCTTCCGGACGCCGCGAGGAGGCCCTGGTGACGTTCGAGGGCGCCGAAGAGGCCATCGCCCTGCTCTCGGTCTCGCTTTAGCCGCGATTTCGGGCGGCCGTCCCGAGAACGCGCTGGGCCGGCGCCTGCGCGGACCCGTTGGATGACCGCAGCGTCGGCAGCCGGCCCGGGCATCAGTTGACGGCGAGCTTGTCCAGGTCATGTTCCATGCGGGAGCTGGCCACGGCATCCATGTTTTCCTCGGCCCATTCCTTCAATTGAAATACGATACGGAGAAGCGAGCGGCCGCGCGGCGTGAGCCCGTAATCCGTCCGCACTGGAACTTGCGCCGTGACGTGCCGGGAAACCAGGCCGTCGCGTTCCAGCGAGCGCAGCGTCGAGGTGAGCATCTTCTGGCTGGCTCCCGGAATCTGCCTGCGGAGATCGCTGTGGCGCAGCTGCCCGCCTTCCAAGGCAAGCATGATGAGCGATACCCATTTGCTGCTGATGGTCTCAAGCAATTGGCGTGCCGGGCATTCGCCCAAGGAAGCGTTGTAGTGCTTCTGCGCCGTCTGACGCTTCTGCTCGGCCGTGAGAGTCATTTGCCCAACATCCTTCCTGTCCGTTGAACTCGTCGAACCCCACATGAATGGGGGGCTCCAGAAGAAAATATGCCATATTTCGCGACACCATGCGTGGTATGCGCGCGTGGCGGTCGCCGGCGGCCACGCTCGCCGTCGGCTCCACTCCTTGGCGTTGCCCGCCAAGCTTCCGCTGTTTCCCCTTGTGCCGGCCGTTTTGGCACCGGGCAGTGTAGTTGTTGCGGGCCGCCCGAGCCGACGCATCTGGTTCTCCCCCGGACGAAAACACGAGTGCACCACGGAGTCGAAGGCCTTGCCGGGAGGGCACCCCTACGTGCCCTAGGCACAAAAATGTGCCGCCTTACGCGGCGCGTGGCTCTCCGCCAGGATGATTCAGGAGGCACACATTGCCTCCCGACCCACGCCTTGAAAGGAAGCCAATGCCTACCATCCTCCACATCAACGCCTCACCCCGCTATGCCAATAGCGAGTCACTGAGGCTGGCCTGGCATTTCATCGATGCCGTCCAGGTTGCCGGTCCCGAGAACATTGAGCTAAGGACCCTGGACCTGTTCGACGACGGCGCACTGCCCGATTTCGGTCGCACGGCGGCGGCTGCCAAGATGGCCGTATTTTCCGGCGGGGAACAGACACCCGAGCAGATCACCGCGTGGGAATCGGCCCGGGACGTTTTCGACCAGTTCGCCGCCGCCGATGCCTACGTCTTCAATATCCCCATGTGGAATGCCGGTGTTCCCTACGTCCTGAAACAATGGATCGATATCGTCACACAGCCCGGCTGGAGCTTCGGTTTCGATCCGGAAAAGGGTTACCGCGGCCTGATGGAGGGCAAGCAAGCACTCGCCATCCACACCAGCGGCGTTTACGCCCCCGGCGTTCCGGCCGCCTTCGGTTCTGATTTCAGCAGCACTTTTTTCGCTGACTGGCTGAACTTCGTAGGCATTGAGGACGCCACCCATGTCCGGTTCGCCCCCACGGTCTTGAACGGCGACGTGGACGGCACGCGCAAGGTCGTCGAGGCCGGGCTCTCCGAATCGGCCATCGGGTTCGCCGGAAAGCTCTCTGCCCTTGGAACCCTCCAGCTCGTCAACGACCGAGCCTGATGCCCGCCGGGCCAGCCCCTTGGTCTCCAATGACTGCCCGCATGTCCTGGCCGTGTTCGCCGATGGGCTCGGATTCCGCTAGATATCCGTAAAGGCGCCCGCTGCAGTCCCGCCCGGAGCCACAACATGGATGACTGCCAAGACGGCGCCGGTCGGGTTTGGGCCTGCGGCCGCCGGGTCCACGGCCGCAGGCAGTGTGGCGGAGGCACTCCACGAGGTTCCCGCGCGCTGCACCGTTCTCGGTTCGCCGTTGACGGTCAGCCGGATTGCGGCGCCCTCGGCCGCCCGGATTTCCCCCTCAAACAACAGCCTGCGGGCTCCCTCGCTGTGGCCTTCCGGATCGAGTCGTCCCTCAATGGTGATTTCGGGCGCTTGCGCCCCGGCACTGCCGTGGATGCCTGACCACTCGCTGTCGCCGGGCAGCTCGGGGGCAAGGTCCGGGGCGGGGCGCATTGTGCCGGCGTCCTCGAAGGCCCACGCCCAGCCCAGGAGCGCATTGTCCGCATAGGCGGGCCCGGCAAAGGTCAGTCCCACCGGCATGCCGATGTCTTCCATCAAACCCATCGCCACGGTGACGGACGGGATGCCGAGGTGGCGCATCGCGTAGTTGCCGTTGGAGAAGAAAATCCCGTTCTCCCAGGCCTTGTCGGCGGATTCCGGGTCGGTGTCCGCATCGGCGGCCCCGACATCGGCGTTGGCCGGGAAGATCACCCCGTCCAGGTTGTGCCGGGCGAGCCAATCTTCGAAGAGTTCCCGGCGCAGCGTTTCCAGGGCCTTGAGCCCGGCTGCGAACCCGGGCAGCGTGGCCGGGTCCGGCAGCCCGTCGGCCGCCATCTTCACCACGTCGCGGTAGCGGTTCTCATAGTCCTCGACCTCGTCGTAGCGGTCCGGCAGCGATCCGGGCGGCGCCGGGAAGATCTGCAGATGCTCGACATCGGCCAGCCTGTTCAGCGCGGGGTCGTTGTTTTCACGCAGGAACGTGTCCCACCCGTGGGCGAGGAGCTCGTTGAATTCCAACTCCATCCACCCGTCGGGCAGGATCCCGAGCGCACCGAGCTGTTCGCCGCCGGGGATGTCGCCCTCATACTTTTCGATTAGCGGGAAGTCGACCTCGACAACGGTGGCCCCGCGGTCCTCGAGCCGATTGCGGGCAGCCTCCCAGAGCCTAAGCACGCTGGGACGCACCTGGATCGGGAATTTTGGGTCCTGGCCCAGGTACATCCGCGGCACGCCGAAGCGCTTGCCTTTCAGGGCTTCAGCATCTGCCAGCGTTGTGTAGCTCCCGGGCCGGACGGCCGAGGCCGCGGGCAACGGCACGGCCTGCTGGTGGCGCCAGAAGTCGCCGGTGGTTTCCGGGTCGTCGGCGACGAGCACGTCAAGCAGCCGGAACATGTCGTTCATCGACCGGGTATGCGGGACAACGACGTCGCGGGTCGGGAACAGCGGCCAGTTGCCGCGGATGGAGATGACCCCTCGCGAGGGCGTGTAGGCGCACAGGCCGTTGTTGGAGGCCGGGCTGCGGCCCGAGGAGACGGTTTCCTCCCCCATGCCGAAGACGCCCATGCTCGCGGCGGTGGCGACGCCCGAACCGTTGGAGGACCCGGAGGCGTAGGCAGCCGCCAGGTAGTTGGTGTTGTAGGGGCTTTCGGCGCGCCCGTAGACGCCACGTTGCATGCCGCCGTCGGCCATGGGCGGCATGTTGGTCTTGCCCACCAGCACTCCCCCGGCCTCGCGGATGCGTGCCACGGTGAAGGCGTCCCCCTGGGCAACAAGGTCCTTGAAGGCGGGCGAGCCGGCGGCGACGGTGAGCCCGGCGACCATGTAGCTGTCCTTGACCGTAAAGGGCACCCCTTCCAGGGAGCCTGCCATCCCCGCACGGCGGCGGCGGTCGGATTCGGCGGCCTCGGCAAAGGCGTTGGGGTTCAGCACGGCCATGGCGTTGAGGCGCACCGAGGACCTGTCGAAGCGCCCCACCCGGGCAAGATGGGCGGCAAGGAGCTCGACGGCGGTCACGGTGCCGCCGTCGAGCGCCTGCAGGATCTCCTCGATGGAGGCTTCGTGGATGCTGAACGGCAGGGCCATGGGCGGGTTCCCCTCACAGGTGGTGCAGAAAAATTGACTGGATATTCAGTTAAAGATAGCGTGTGATCCACGGTACGGGAAGTCCCCGGACCCGGAAGGAAAGGCACGGCACCGGCCATGGCCCACAACACCCGGCAGCGGATTCTCGAGGCCTGCAGCATCTGCATCGCCCGTGACGGAGTCCGCGGCATGCGCGTCCAGGACGTCTGCAAGCAGGCCGGCATTTCCACCGGGCTGGTCTACTACCACTTCACCGATCGCGACGGCCTGCTGGCCGCAGCCCTGGAGTACGTGAACGTGGATTCGGTGGGGCGGCGCGGGGAACCGGCCGGGGGCGGCGTCGGGTCGCGTGCCCGGCTGCGCGATTTGCTCGTGGCCGAGATCCAGGACGACGAGTCGGTGCGTGCCAAGTCGATCGTGTGGAACGAAATCAGGGCCATCGCGGTCTTTGAGCCGCCGCTGGCCGGGCACCTCGCATCATCGACCGCCGCCTGGCAGTCGCACGTGGCCGAGCTGGTCAAGGGGCACACCGGGGCGGAGAGCAAGCAATGCCGGGAAATGGCCCTGTTGCTGACCGCGCTGGTCGAGGGCATATCCGGCCGCTGGCTTTCCGGCCAGCTGGACACCGCCGCGGCGCGCGCCGCGCTCGAACGCGGGCTGGACGCGATCGTGCCACGGGAAAGCTAGGACGGCAGTTGGCGGTAGTGGTAGCGCGACACCGTTTCAAACCCCAGGGACGCATAGAGCGCGGCGGCAATCGTATTGGCCTCCACGACCTGCAGCCAGAGGGCCGTGAGTTCCCTGCGCCCGGCCTCGGCCACCAGTGCCCGCATCACGGCACGGCCGTATCCACGGGAGCGCGATTCCTCGCGAGTGGCCAGCGCATAGATCCCGCCGAGGCCATCCACCAGGGCCATCCGGGCCACCGCCTGGATGTGCCCGTCGATGGCCAGCGAGGCGTAGACGGCCGGCGTGTTGCCCAGGATCCGTGCGCTGGTGGCCTGCTCGAGCGGTGAATGCGGGCCCTCCGATTCCCAGAGGACCTGCAGCCATGCCTCGGAGGGATACTCTTCAAGGACGACCCCCGGATCGGGAGTGCCGGCGGTTGCCTGCGCGAAGTCCCCGCGCCGCAGCAGCTGTACCAGGGTCGGCGAATCGAGCACGTAGCCGCGGGCGTCAAGGGACGTGTCCAGGTCGTGCGGCAGGGAATCGGGGCTGATCTGGAAGACCGGCGGCAGCCCGCGGCTCCGGTAGGCGTCCTCGACCGCGTCTATCGCGAGGGAGAGATCGACCGGCCCGGACAGCGGAAGCACGGAATTGGCGCGGCGGGTGACGCCGCCTGAAAAGCGGCACACCCACCCGGAAATGTTTTCCTCATGGAGTGCCCGCCAGCCCCTGGACATGACGGCGTCCAGGGATGCAGGTTCAGCGGACCGGGAAACCGGCTTCACGGATGGCGTCCTTGACCTGCTTGATCATGTCATCGGGACCGAAGTGGAAGATCGAGGCGGCAAGCACCGCGTCGGCGCCGGCGGCAATCGCCGGCGGGAAGTGCTCCGGTGCCCCGGCTCCGCCGGAGGCAATCAACGGCACGCTGACGGCCGCGCGGACCGCACGGATCATTTCCAGGTCGAAGCCGTCCTTGGTGCCGTCGGCGTCGATCGAGTTCAGCAGGATTTCCCCCACGCCCCGCTCGGCGGCTTCCTTGGCCCAGGCCACTGCGCAGCGTCCGGTGCCGGTGCGCCCGCCGTGGGTCGTGACCTCGAAACCGGACTCGACATCCGGGTTCTCGGTCCGCCGGGCGTCCAGCGAGAGCACCAGGACCTGGGAGCCGAAGCGCTGGGTGATTTCGTTGATGACCTCGGGACGGTCGACGGCCGCGGTGTTGATCGAGGCCTTGTCGGCGCCGGCACGCAGCAGTCGGTCAACGTCCTCGGCGGCACGGACGCCGCCGCCGACGGTCAGCGGGATGAAGATTTCCTCGGCGGTCTTGGCGACCACGTCGTAGGTGGTTTCGCGCTTGGCCGAGGAGGCGGTCACGTCGAGGAAGGTGATCTCGTCCGCTCCCGCGGCGTTGTAGCGCTTGGCAAGTTCCACCGGGTCCCCGGCATCCCGGAGCCCCTCGAAGTTCACTCCCTTGACGACTCGTCCGGCATCGACATCGAGGCATGGGATCACGCGGATCGCAACAGCCATGAGGGGATCAACTCCTAGAAAAGCGGTGTGGGGGTGTTCGGGGCCCCGGAAGTGGACGGGCGCTAGATGCGGCAGGCGTGGATCTGGCTGACCAGGATGGCGCGGGCGCCCAGGTCGTAGAGCTCGTCCATGATGTTGTTGGTCTGGTTCTTCTTGACCATGGCGCGCACGGCGACCCAATCCGAGTCCTGCAGCGGGGAGACGGTGGGCGATTCCAGGCCCGGGGTCAACCGGGTGGCCTCGTCCACGAGGTCCCGGCGCACGTCGTAGTCGAGCATGACGTAGCGGCGGGCCACCAGCACGCCCATCAGGCGGCGCTTGAGCACCTCGAGCCCTGCCGGGGTGCGGCCGGTGCGGCCGATGAGCACGGCCTCGGACTGCAGGATGGGATCGCCAAAGACCGCCATGCCGGCCGCCTTGAGCGTGTTGCCGGTTTCCACGACGTCGGCGATGGCGTCGGCCACGCCGAGGCGCACCGAGGACTCGACGGCCCCGTCGAGGCGGACCACGTCGGCGGCGATGTTGTTGGTTTCCAGGTACTGGCGCAGCAGGGCGTCATAGCTGGTGGCGATGCGCTTGCCCTGCAGTTCCTGCTGGGTCGTGAAGACCCCCGCGGGGCCGGCGAAGCGGAAGGTGGAGGCCCCGATGCCCAGCGGCAGGACCTCGTCGACGTGGTCGTTGACCTCGGCGTCCAGGTAGAGGTCGCGTCCGGTGATTCCGACATCGAGGATGCCGCCGCCGACGTACACGGCGATGTCACGGGGACGCAGGTAGAAGAACTCCACGTCGTTCTCGGGGTCGACCATGACCAGTTCGCGGTTGTCGCGGCGCTGGACGTATCCGGCCTCCAACAACATGGTCGAGGCGATTTCGGACAGGGCTCCCTTGTTGGGAAGGGCTACTCGCAACATGATGCGGTTCTCTTTTCAGGCTCTGGGGGTATTACGGCATAAGGACAACAATTGGTGACTGTTGGCCACCGCGGCACGGGAGGGCAAGGCGTCCCGAAAGCGGCGGCTAGAGATGCTTGTAAACGTCCTGCAGAGTCAGGCCCTTGGCCAGCATCATCACCTGCAGGTGATAAAGCAGCTGGGAGATTTCTTCGGCGGTGGCCTCGTCGGACTCGTATTCGGCAGCCATCCACACTTCGGCGGCTTCCTCCACGACCTTCTTTCCGATGCCGTGCACGCCGGAATCCAGTTCGGCGATGGTACGCGAACCTTCGGGGCGGGTCTTGGCCTTCTCGGAGAGCTCGGCGAAGAGGGTGTCAAAAGTTTTCACATAGTCAGGGTATCTTGGCGCGTTGGCCGCATTCACAACCGCGCCCCCAATGTGACGAAGGACTCGCGGGCCCGGGCAAAGATGACGCGCCCGTGTCCCGGCTCCCGGACATCGGGCCGATTCGACGTATGACCACCGGTGATGCCCAGGCGACAGGGCGAGTCGCTGCACCTTTTGCGGTGTTTTCCGGCCATTCCACAGGAAGCGGCACGGCCTCGGCCCGCCTGCTGCGAGCCAGCCATGGCCTTGGTGGCTCCAGGCCGGATGGAACGCCGGGCAGCACCCCGAATCGGTCCAGCCGGAGTTTGCAATGCCGGCGAAGAACACCGTGGATCGCGGCGTATCGCTCATCAATGGCCGATTCACCTTCAGGCGCCTGAACGAGGAGCGGGACAAACAGTTTCGAGGCGGGCTGCTACCGGCAGGTCTCGCTCCCCGCCATTCCGCGGCCCAGATACGGTTCCACATCCGCGCCGCCGGGATGCGCATCAAGCAGGTCCACCGGGTGTTCGAGCACTTCGCCAGCGGGCCCCCTTGCTGGCGGCGGTGCCAAGGAATGGACAGCGGCCGATCCCGGACCGTTCGGCCACGTCGGCGAATGTTGTCTGCCGGGAGCCCCTGGCAGACAACAATTCGGCCGCCGCATAGGAGGCTCCGCGCGACTCTCCGCGCCGGTCTGCTCCCGCCGAAACATTCCGATGCTTCCCATGCCGGGGATTCCTTCCTATGCTCGCCATCATGGGACTCTTGCCTTGTTCACAGCGCCTTGCACAAAAGATGACCGCGGTGGGGCTCCCCGCCAGCGCGTGGGCCGGGAGCGCGTGGGTGGCTTGCCCCGTCATGCCCGGAGCTATGTCCGGGATTCCCAGGAAGGCCATGATCGGACCGCTTCGTTGCTTGCTCGCCCGTCCCGCCTTGAGTCGACGACGGCAGCAGGCCTGGGACGGACCAGGGCATCCCGGGGCGCAGGAGAAGAACAGGGGCAGCCGATGAGCACCCGACAGCGGCTCATGTTGCGCTGGTCCGGCGGCATCATGATCGGACTCGGGATCGGCCATCTGTTGCTGGCGACGTTTCTCGACCGACACGTCGTCGCCAGCTGGCTGGATCGGGGAATCTGGGCAGCCGTCCCCCTCATGTCCCCCGAAACCACCCTCGGCTCGCTGCGCAACGGGGCCGCCTTCTGGGAAACCGTGGGGAGCTTCGCTGTGCCACTGGCCCTCCTGGGAGGACTTCTCTGGCATCTGGCCGGCCGCGGAGTAACGGTACCGGCCTTTATTGGCTGGGGTGTCGCAGCCTGGTCCCTGCTGGGGGGAATACTCCTCGTGCCGTCCCCGTACTTCGCGGGAGTGGTCGCCGGCGCACTGATCGTGCTGTCGGCGCGGAAGAACAGAGGGGCAAGGGGAACCGGGCACCTGCCAGAAGAATACGGTCGTGCCGACCACCCCCACACGAACCAATCGAATCGACAGCATGGCCGAGAGCCGTAGCCCTCCGCCCTAGTAGTCCGGGAGCCCGACCCGAGGGGACCCGACGCAGGCCCCGCGGCACGACGAAGCCCTGGCGAGAACGATTCTCTCGCCAGGGCCCTTCTTAGAGGTGGCAGGATTCCTGACCCCGCCTCCGTGAAACCGGTGCCGCGCACTGAGGCCAAGACACGCAGCCGCCCGCTCCCCCGGGCTGTTTCCCGTCAGGCGGGTACCGGTGGCGCGGGCGGCGGCGTGAGGGTTCTTGTTAGCGGCGTGCCAGCGCGACGGCGGTCTGCAGGCCCGCGCTCATGGCCTCGTAGCCCTTGTCCTCGACGGAGCCTTCCAGACCGGCACGGGCAATGGCCTGTTCCTCGTTGTCACAGGTCAACACTCCGAAGCCCACGGGAACGCCGGTGCGCACCGAGACATCGGTCAGGCCCATGGTGGCGCCCTGGCAGACGAAGTCGAAGTGGGGGGTGCCGCCTCGGATGACCACACCCAGGGCGATGACGGTGTCATAGGAATGGGCCAGGCGTGCAGCTGCGACGGGGAGCTCGAAGGTTCCGGGGACGCGGATGACCTCGGGGGTCTTGATCCCGGCGTCGGCGGCGGCGCGCAGGGCACCGTCCAGCAGACCGTCCATGATCTGGGTGTGCCAACTGGCCGCGACGATTACCGCCCGCATGCCGGCTTCGCCGGCGGCCGCCAATTCGTTGGCCCCGACGAGGGGTGCTCCGTGTCCGCTCATGATTTCACTCCTGGGTTGGTGTTTTCGTTGGATGGCAATTGCAATGAATGGTTCATCAGGTTTTGCTTGGTGCGCAGGTACTCAAGGTTTTCGGGCCGGGCCGCCACGCGGGTGGGGACGCGCTCGGAAACGGCGATTCCCGCCTGCTCCAGCCATTCTTCCTTCAACGGGTTGTTGGTGATCAACCGGATCCGGCGGATGGACAGCGCGTGGAGGATGGCTGCGGCGGCGTCGTAGTTTCGAGCGTCGACCGGAAGGCCCAGCTGCTCGTTGGCGGCCACGGTGTTGGCGCCGCCGTCCTGCAGCGCGTAGGCGCGGATCTTGTTGGCCAGCCCGATGCCGCGGCCCTCGTGGCCGCGCAGGTAGACCATCACGCCCCCGTATTCGTTGATGGCCTCCAGGCCTGCGGCCAACTGCTCCCCGCAGTCGCAACGGTAGGATCCGAACACGTCGCCGGTGAGGCACTCGGAGTGCACGCGCACCAGCGGTTCAACCGGCATGGTGCCGTCAGGGCCGGTGGCGCTGAGCGACAGGTGCTCGGTGCCGGTGCTGCGTTCGCGCCAGGCGCGGACCATGAATTCGCCGTGCGGGGTGGGAACCCGGACCTCCGGCCCGCCCTGCACCGCTGCGGCGCTGGTGCCCACGGCCGGCTCGGCGTCGGTGGTGGCGCGCCAGGCGGCCAGGTCCTCGATGCTGATCAAGGGGATGTTCCACAGGTCGGCGAACTCGCGCAGTGCCGGCAGGCGCATCATCGATCCGTCGTCGTGGACGATCTCGGCGATGACCCCCACGGGCTCCAGGCCCGCGGCCTTGCACAGGTCGACGCTGGCCTCGGTGTGCCCGCGGCGCACCAGCACCCCGCCGTCGACCGCGCGCAGCGGGAAGATGTGGCCCGGGCGGGTGATCAGCTCGGGGCCGGAGGCCGGATCGGCCAGGATGCGGGAGGTCAGCGCACGGTCGGCGGCGCTGATGCCGGTGCTGACCCCGTGGGCAGCGTCGCAGGAAACGGTGTAGGCGGTGCCCTTGGAGTCCTGGTTGTTTTCCACCATGGGCGGCAGGCCCATGGCGTCGGCCCGGTCCCCGTCCATCGGGGTGCACACCACGCCCGAGGAGTGGCGGATGGTCCAGCCCATCAGCTCCGGGGTGGCGAACTCGGCGGCGAAGATGATGTCGCCCTCGTTTTCGCGGTCCGCGTCGTCGACGACCACTACGGCCTGGCCGGCGGCCATGGCGCTGATCGCGGCGTCAATGGAATCCAGGCGAATGGTATCGGTGCTCATGATGCGCTGCTTTCGGAGTTGTTGAATGATGCCAGACGCTCGGCGTACTTGGCCATGACGTCCACTTCCAGGTTGACGGCGGAACCGGGCACGCGTTGGCCCAGCGTGGTTTCGCGCAGCGTCGTGGGGATGATCCCGACCTCGAACCACTGCTCCTTCTCGCTCGCGGCCGAGACCTCGGTGACGGTCAGGGAGATCCCGTCGATGGCGATGGATCCCTTCTTGGCCACGTACCTGGCCAGCTCGAAGGGGATGGAGAAGCGGAAGCGGTCCCAGGCGCCGAGAGACTCGTGCTCCAGGAGGTGCCCGACCCCGTCGACGTGGCCCTGCACGACGTGCCCGTCCAGCCGGCCGCCGGCCTGCACGCAGCGCTCCAGGTTGATGCCTTCGCCCGGGGCCAGGGCGCCGATGGTGGTGTGGCGCAGGGTCTCGCCCATGACGTCCAGGGACAGGGTGTCCCCGGATATTGACGTGGCGGTCAGGCAGACGCCGTTGACGGCGATGGAGCCGCCCAGTTCCAGGTTCTCGGTGTGGTTCGGCGCAAGGATGCGCAGGATGACCGAGTCGGTTTCCGGGGTTGCGTCTATTGCCTCGATGCGGCCCATGCCGCTGATGATTCCGGTGAACATGCGTGGATTCCTTAAGGTGTGCCGGTGCCGGTTGGCATGGGTTCAAGATGGGTGAGCGTGTCGGGGCCCAGGATGCGGACGGCCTCGCCGTCCACGGCGTCCAGGCGGAATCGCCGGGCGGCGGCCAGGGTGTCGACCCCCAGCTCCCCGACGCTGCCGCGCCCGGAGCCCAGGAAGATCGGCGCCTGGTAGAGGAAGATCTCGTCGACCAGGTCCTCGGCCAGGAACGCGGTGGCGATCGAGGCGCCGCCCTCGATCAGCACGTGGCCGATGCCGCGGGAGGCGATCCGTTCCAGCACCTCGTGCGGGTCGCGGGAGCGGACCTGCTCCCAGTTCCCGTCGGCCTTCAGCGCCGCGTCCCCGGGGATGTCCCGCTGCCCCATGACTATGCGCCGGGGCTGGGAGGCGAAGGGTTGGCCGTGTTCGTCGCGGGCGCTCAGCCGCGGGTCATCCGCCATGACGGTGCCGGTGCCCACCACGATGGCGCCCACGCGGGAGCGGACCTCATGGGCGTGGAGCAGCGAACGCGGCGAGGTGATCCATTGGCTGGTCCCGTCCTTGGCCGCGATCCGCCCGTCAAGGGTCTGGGCCAGGTGCAGCGTGGTGAAAGGCCTGTTGGCGGCGCGGGCGGCGAACCAGCGGTGGTTCAGCTCGGTGGCCTCGGCCTCCATCAGGCCGTGCTCCACGTTGACTCCCGCGGCACGCAGCGTGGCCGCTCCCCCGCCGGCCTGCTCGCCGTCGTCGGCCACGGCGAAGACCACGTTGCCGATCCCGGCGTCGATGATGGCGCGTGAGCAGGGGCCGGTGCGTCCGGTGTGGTTGCAGGGCTCGAGGGTGACCAGCATGGTCGCGGCGCGGGCGGCGGCCGGGTCGATGGTGCCCAGGCGGTTCAGTGCGTCGGCCTCGGCGTGCGGGGTTCCGGCGCCGCGGTGGTAGCCGGTGGCCAGGATCGTACCCTCGGGGTCGACGATGACGGCGCCGACGAGGGGGTTGGCGCCGCGGGTGCCGCGGCGGGCCAGTTCAAGGGATAGCCGCATGGCGGCCAGAAGGCGTGAGGATTGCATCAGCCGTTCACCTTCACCGTCGGGTCCGGCATTTCGGTTTCGATGCTTGGCTTGGCGTTGTTCTTGGCCTTCCACCAGATGAAGAACCCGGCCAGCGTGAAGCACCCGTAGAAGAGGTACATGAAGGCGCTGGCGTAGTATCCGGCGCTGAAGAGCAGCGGCACCCCGACCACGTCGACCAGAACCCAGACCAGCCAGAACTCGACCAGCCCCTTGGCCATGCCGTAGGTGGCCAGCAGGGAGCCGACGAAGGTCCAGGCATCGGCCCACACCGGTTCGTAGGAGCCCAGGGCGCCGAAGACGGGGGTCAGTGCGACGGTGCCGATGACCAGGACGGCGGCAAGCGACAGTCGCTCGGTGCCGGAGGCCCAGCGCGGGGTGACGGCGCTGCCGCCCGATGCCCGGCTCGATTTCCACCGTTGCCAGCCGTAGAAGGACACCGCGATGAACATGATCTGGCGTCCGGCCTGGCCCAGCAGGTTGGCGGTCTGGTCGTTGCCGAAGATGCTGCCCAGGAAGACGGTCAGCAACAGGACGTTGCCGATGATGCCGACGGGCCAGGCCCAGACCTTGCGGCGGATGCCGCCCAGGGCGGAGGCAAGTCCGAAGACGTTGCCCACCACTTCGCGTACGAGCAGCGCGCTGCTGCCCACCGTGATGTAAGAATTGAAAGCTTCAATGAGCCACCGCAGAAAATCCATCGTCCTCCTGTCAAGCCGCGATGGCTCCGGGGGTTCGATACGACGGTTCCACCTTTGTGGCCGACCCGCTGGCGAAGGTTCCGGATCCGGGGGAATCGCTTGGATTCCCGTCTGTCCGTGCCTTTCGCACTCGCGAGAGCGCTGGTGTTGCGTGTACGTGCTTCTCCCATCCAGACTTTAACTGTCGGTACCGGAATTTCACCAGTTCAACCAGGCCTCGGGATCCCCGAAGGGATCTTGTGGCTTGGGTCGCGGACTATAACCGCCGGTTCGGACTTACACCGACCCCGGAGCACGTTGTGTAGTTGTAGCTCCCAGTATTACATGGAAACGGGTGTCCGTGCGGCGAGATTTCGCAATGTGACCACTGCCTCGGCGGGATCCTGCGTCCCGTACACCGAGGATCCGGCCACGAAGACGTCCGCCCCGGCCTCGGCCGCGCGCAGGATCGTTTCGCGGGTGACCCCGCCGTCGACCTGCAGGGCGATCGGCAGTCCGGTTCCGTCGATGGCCCGCCGGGCCCTGCGGATCTTGGGCAGCACGAGGTCCAGGAACGCCTGCCCGCCGAATCCGGGCTCGACGGTCATCAGCAGCACCATGTCCAGCTCCGGCAGCATGTCCAGGTACGGCTCGATGGGCGTGGCCGGGCGCAGCGCCATCGACGCCTTGGCGCCGGCGGCCCGCAGGTCCCGCGCCAGCTTGACCGGCGCGGCGGAGGCCTCGGCGTGGAAGGTGACGGAGGCGGCGCCGGCCTCGGCGTAGCCCGGTCCCCAGCGGTCCACGTCGCTGATCATCAGGTGCACGTCCAGCGGCAGCGCGCTGACCTCGGCCAGCCGTTGCACCACCGGCAGGCCGATGGTCAGGTTGGGCACGAAGTGGTTGTCCATGACATCGACGTGCACCGCGTCGGCGGTGTGGATCCGGGTGAGTTCGCGTTCGAGGTTGGTGAAGTCCGCCGAGAGGATCGACGGGTTGATCTGGCAGGTACGCATGGTTTCCTTCTGGCTGCTGGCCGCCGGACGTGCCGGCGGGTCTAGGCGGTGCGGGTGAACAGCGCCATGAACATGGCATCGGTGCGGTGGATGTGCGGCCACAGCTGGACGGTGCTTCCCCCGCCCACGGCGCGTGCGGCGGAGGCCAGTCCCGGCAGTGCCGCGGACTCGAGGGCGGCCCCGGTGTCCAGCAGCCTGGCGTCCTTGTTCCGCGCCAGCAGGTCATCGACCACGGCAACGGTCTCGGCCGGGTGCGGCGAGCAGGTCACGTAGGCGACCACGCCGCCCACGCGCACCGCGGACAGTGCCGCATCCAGGAGTTCGCCCTGCAGGATCGTCAGCTCGGCGACGTCGCGGGGGCTCTTGCGCCAGCGGGACTCGGGGCGGCGGCGCAGCGCGCCCAGGCCCGAGCACGGCGCATCGACCATGATCCGGTCGTAGCCACCGGAGTATTCGGCTTCCCCGTATTCGCGTCCGTCGCGCACCGAGATCATCCAGGTGTCGGGGTCGATGGCGACCAGGGCCTTGTTGACCAGTTCCGCGCGGTGCTGGGCCGGTTCGTTGGCGGTGAGCTTCGCGCCGTGCTCGGCGGCCAGGGCGGCCAACAAGGCGGCCTTGCCCCCGGGGCCGGCGCAGAGGTCCAGCCAGTAGGTGTCCTCGCCGCCCTCCGGCAGCGCGACCTGGGCCAGGGCCCGGGCGACCAGCTGGGAGCCGGCGTCCTGGACGCGGGTGCTGCCGGCGCGCACCGAGGAAAGCCGGGCGATGTCCCCGCCCTGGTAGTAGGCCGAATCGGCGACCAGGGTCCCGGGTTCCGCGCCCGCGTCGAGGGCCTCGTCCAGCGATCCGACCCCGGGCAGCGCCACGAGGTTCACGACCGGGGCCAGGTTGTCGGCGACCAGCAGCTCGGTGATTTCGGCGGCGTCGCGGCCGTGGGCCACCAGCGCCTGGCGCAGGGCGCGCACGATCCATTCGGGGTGCGAATGCACCAGTGCCGCGGCCGCGCTTTCATCGGCGATGCCCGCGACGAGTTCACCGCTCCAGGTGTCCAGGTCCTTCAGCGAGACCTTGCGCAGCACCGCGTTGATCAGCCCGGAGGCACCGGCGCCGATCACCATGCGGGCCAGTGACACGGTTTCGTCCAGTGCCGCGTGGCTGGGCACGCGCATGGCCAGCAGCTGGTGGGCCCCCAGGCGCAGCGCGTCCAGGACGGCCGGGTCCAGCTGGTCCAGCGGGCGGTCGACGCAGCGTGCCAGGATCGCGTCGTAGAGGCCCTGGCCGCGCAGGGCGCCGTAGGTCAGTTCGGTGGCGAAGCCGGCGTCGCGGCGGTCCAGGTGGTGTTCGCGGATGCGGGCCGGCAGCACCAGGTTCGCGTAGGCGTCGTTCTCGGCAACCGCGCGCAGCACCTCGAAGGCGGTCAGCCGGGCCTGGTCCGCCCGGCGGTTGCGGGCCGAGGGCGCGGAGGCGCTGAATTGGCGCGGCCCGGATCCCCCGCGGTTGCGGGTGCGGCCGGAGTCGCTGCGGCGTTCCTGTGCGCCGCCGCGGTTCGGTTCGCTGCGTCGCGGACGGTCGGAACGTCCCTGTCCGAATTCGCTCATGCGAATTTCACCTCATCCACGGTTCCGGACGCGAGAATGCCCCGCGCCCAATCTGCTGCATTCATCATTTTCTTGCCCGGCGGTTGCACCAGGCCAAGTTCCACGGCGTGCGAGCCGGTGCCCACCAGGACGCGCGGCTTCTTGCCCGGTTCGATGCGCACTTCGCCCGGGGCCAGGTCGGTGACCTCGGCCTGCGGGAGAAGCGTTCCGAGCTTGAAACGTTGGCCGTCGAGTTCGGTCCAGGCCCCGGGGTCCGGGGAGGTGCCGTTGACGCGTCGACGGATCACCAAGGCCGGAAGCGACCAGTCGACCTTGCCGTCGGCCAGGGTGAGCTTGTGCGCGTAACTGCCCTCGCCCTGCTGCGGAACGCCGACCAGGGCGCCGCTGTCCAGGCCCGAGAGCGTCTGCGAGAGCAGCACGGATCCGGAAACGGCCAGCCGGCCCAACAGCTCCCCGGCGGTGTCGGAGGGATCGATGGCCTCTGTCAGGGTTCCGAAGACCGGACCGGTGTCCAGGCCCTTTTCGAGCTGGAAGGTCACCGCCCCGGTGATGTCGTCCCCGGCCATGATCGAGTGCTGCACCGGCGCGGCGCCGCGCCAGGCCGGGAGCAGCGAAAAGTGGAGGTTGACCCAGCCCAGGCGGGGAATGCCCAGAGCCTTTTCGGGGACCAGGCCGCCGTAGGCGACGATCGCGGCGATGTCGGCGTCCAGCGCGGCAATGCGCTGCTGGGTTTCATCGTCGATGCGGTTGGCATGGATGATCTCGATGCCCAGTTCCGCGGCGCGTGCCGCAACCGGGGACGGGGTCATGACGCGCTTGCGCCCGACCGGGGCGTCCTCGCGGGTCAGCACCGCCACCACGTCGAAGCCGTCGTTCACGAGCTGGTCAAGGGAGGCGACGGCGACCTGCGGGGTCCCGGCGAACAGGACCCTCACGCCTGGTGTCCGAAGCTTGCGCCGGCGCCGAAGCTGGATCCCAGCGCCGAGCTGCGCTTGGTCACGGTACTTGCTGCCACCGAGTTGTAGCTGGTGTCGCGCAGCTTGCGGAAGGCGTCCTTTTTCAGTTCGCCCTCAAGCCGGTCGATGTAGAGGATTCCGTCGAGGTGGTCGGTTTCGTGCTGCAGGCACCGGGCGAGGAACCCCTCGCCCTCCACGACCACGGGGTTTCCCTCCACGTCCACCCCGGTGGCCCGGGTCCATTGGCGCCGGCGCACCGGGTAGCCGAGGCCCGGGATCGACAGGCAACCCTCGGTCACGTCGTCCTGGTACTCCTCGCCCAGTTCCAGCACCGGGTTGATCAGGTGCCCGCGCTTCCCGGCGATTTGGTAGGTGAAGACCCGCAGCGAGACTCCCACCTGGGGAGCAGCGAGGCCTGCCCCCTCGACGTTTTCCATGGTCTCGTCCATGTCGGCGACGAGCTTGCGCAGTTCGGGACCGAATTCGGTGACTTCGTCTGCGCGGGTTCGGAGGATTGGGTCGCCAACAATGCGAATACCTAAGACGGCCATGCGGTCGCATCTCCCTTCGGCCGGCGGGGTTCCGGCAATGTGCTGTGGATGAAGGTGGACGGGCACGACCAAGCTGTTGCGGCGCACCTGTCCCCTGCCAACCAGTCTACCGACCGCTTCAGGCCGCCGGTGGCGGGGGCGGGCCCACCTCGCGCAGGGCCATCCCGGCATCGCCGACCCTCTGCGCGGCGCCCCACACCTGGCGCAGCGACCAAAACTTCGACCAGTACGCGGGCAGGACCTCCGGATTGGCCATCACCGTCTGGACTTCGGTTTCGCCGATTGCCACGCCCAGGAGCATCGGGTCTTGTGAGTATTTCCACGGTTCCCACGTGCCGGCGGCGGGGTCAACGACCATTTCCTCGGCCTTGGCTCCCGCGGCCAGCTGCATGACCACCTTGGGGTCCAGGGGCTTGACGCGGCCGTCGCGACTGGTGCCGCGGGTCTTGTAATCGATCAGGCACAGCCGCCCGCCAATGGTGGCGACCAAGTCAAGAGTGCCGGCGTACCCGATGCTCGAATTCCAGACCGTCACCTCGGCGGCAAGCGGCTGCACCTGGTAGGTCTCCCACCACTCGTCAAAGCGCCCTGCAAAGGCTTCCTCCTTGTTGGCGATGAGCGCTTCGCGGGCCTGTGCGGCCTGGTGCGGCCTGCCCATGGCACGCAACGCTATCTGCTCGCAGTATTGGTGCACGCGGTCTCCGCGGGCCGCCGCCAAATCACGATAATCCGCCGCCGCGCTTGAGGCCTGGCGCGCCAGCGCCTTGAGCTTGGCGGAGTTCCCGACGGCTTCGCCCAGCCTGGCGTCCTGCACCACGGCCGTGGCCGCCATGTGACCTATCCAACCGTCCATATCCGTTTTTTCCTGCCCAATGACAGTGGTGATCGATGGAACCTCCGGAAGTGCGCCGATTTTTCTGGAATACATGCGCCCGAATTCGGTCTGTTGGGCCAATGCTGGTGAAGTCATATAAAGATTTTTCCACGTTCCAGGGACGTTTTGCCGCTTTCGGCAGTTTCCCGGCCAGTCAAAAACCGCGGGATCACAAGGATCTTTGCCGCATGTCGGCGCAGGAATGCGCCGATTTGGAACTTTGGTGAAACGTCGTATAGAGTTTTTACTCGTTGGAACGCAGCCAAACGGAACGGAAACATTCCGGGCGGAATGCGCTTCTACACGTGGACATAGCTCAGCTGGTAGAGCGCGACCTTGCCAAGGTCGAGGTCGCGAGTTCGAACCTCGTTGTCCACTCGCATTTGAATCACCGGATCGGCTTGCCGATCTAACCAGGAGGTATTTTACCGAATGGTTATGGTGGGGTGGCCGAGAGGCGAGGCACCGGCCTGCAAAGCCGTTTACGCGGGTTCGAATCCCGTCCCCACCTCGTAGGAATGTTGCAAGTAGTATGGGCGATTGGCGCAGCGGTAGCGCGCTTCCCTGACACGGAAGAGGTCACTGGTTCGAACCCAGTATCGCCCACGAAGAATCCACACCTGGTGTGTTGGTTTTTCACGTGGACATAGCTCAGCTGGTAGAGCGCGACCTTGCCAAGGTCGAGGTCGCGAGTTCGAACCTCGTTGTCCACTCTGAAGATGGCCTCAATTCTTCTGGAAGAGGGGTCCTTGTTCTTGTGTGCTTTCCTCCGGGAAAACACACGCAGTACCTGAATGAATATGTGGGTAGCCATTTTGCAGATCGCGAATCCAAGCTATAGTTCAGGTGCAGCATCCCAAATGGGCGATTGGCGCAGCGGTAGCGCGCTTCCCTGACACGGAAGAGGTCACTGGTTCGAACCCAGTATCGCCCACGAAGAGTCTATACTTTAGGTATTGATTGTTCATGTGGACATAGCTCAGCTGGTAGAGCGCAACCTTGCCAAGGTTGAGGTCGCGAGTTCGAACCTCGTTGTCCACTCCAAATAGTAGATCGCGTGATTATTCCAAATCACGCGATCTACTTGTTTAACATCATTGCCCCTGCTTTCCGGGCCTCCGTTGTGGCATGCCGGACCCGAGCAGCCGTCCCCGATCCGGCTCCCCCGCCCTTCCCGAAGCCCGGAGTCCATCGTTCGCGCCCCCGCCCTGCAAGCGGGATTCAGTGAACGATCCGGGATCCCCGCGCCCATGCCAGCAATACCTCAACAGGGCAGTCCCCGCCGCATTTCTTGTCGAATAATGACAAGTCAGAGTCACATCGAGGAAAGAATTGATCCAAATGCCCTTGATTCGCGAGCCCCTGCGCATAGGATGTTTCGTAGACGGGGGCTTTCCATGCCCCCACTACTGAGAGGAGGTGCCTTTTGTCTATTTTTGACGAGCTGAAGGGCAAGGCCGAGGAACTGAAGGACAAGGCGACCGAGCTGATTCGCGAGAACTCGGACAAGGTCGGTGGCGCCATTGACAGCGCCGGAGACTTCATCGATGAAAAGACCGGTGGCAAGTTCGCCGAGCACATCGACAAGGTTCAGGATGGCGCAAAGAACTTCGTCGAAAAGAATGAAGGCGAAGGCGGCACGCCGACCCAGTAGGTCCTTGCCAAGTTCACTAGGACTTTTGCCCTAGGCGCGACAAACGGGTGCCGGTACCGCCGTGAGGCGGAACCGGCACCTGTCGTTTGCACGGAAAGAAGCGATTTGACCTCCCCAGCCACACCCAGCCCTCCGCTGCGGTCCACACTTACACAGCCGATCATGGCCGGTCTCGTCACAGCACTGGTCGGATACACCTCGTCCTTTGCCGTGGTGCTCACCGGCCTCAAGGCCGTCGGTGCGACGGACGCCCAGGCCGCCTCGGGGCTTTTCGCCCTCACCATCGCCCTGGCGATTTGTGCCGTCGGGCTCGCGTGGATCACCAGGCGACCCATCACCACCGCATGGTCAACCCCCGGTGCCGCATTGCTGGCCGGGGCCGCCGCGGTGAACTTCGGTTGGAACGAGGCGGTTGGCGCCTTCATCATGACCGGCGTGCTGATTGCCGCAACCGGGGCCATCCCCTGGCTGGGCCGGCTCTTGGCCGCGATCCCCGTGCCACTGGCCCAGGCCATGCTGGCCGGCGTGCTGCTCAAGCTCTGCCTGGCACCGTTTGTCGCGTTGTCCACCATCCCGTTGCATGTCGCCCCGGTCATCGTGGTCTGGCTGGTCTTCCTGCGGCTGAGTCCGCGGTGGGCGGTTCCCGCCGCGATGGCCGCAGCCCTGGGCATCGCCGGATTCTCCATGGGCCAGGCCGGTGCGGGCGTGATGGGCGAGTTGCTCCCCGCCCTCGAATTCACCGCACCGGCGTTCAGCCTCGAGGCCTTCACCGCAATCACCCTGCCGCTCTTCGTGGTCACGATGGCCTCGCAAAACGTTCCGGGCGTGGCCGTGCTGGCCAGCTTCAACTACGAAACGCCGTGGCGCGCCTCGATGCTGGCAACCGGCATCGGCAGCTCCGCGGCGGCCCTTTTTGGTGGGCACGCCATCAACCTTGCGGCGATTTCCGCTGCCCTTGCGGCCGGGGAAGAGGCCGGCGAAGACCGGTCCAGGCGCTGGATCGCGGCGGTTTCCTCCGGCGGATTCTATGTCCTGCTCGGACTGGCATCGGCCGCGATTACCGCGCTGGCCACCGCGAGCCCCGAGGGGTTGTTGGAAGCGGCGGCGGGCCTGGCGCTGTTGGGCACCCTGGGCGCATCCGCGTCCTCGGCACTGTCGGACCCCACCAGCCGCATGAGTTCCCTGGTGGCGTTCCTGATTGCCGGATCGGGCCTGAGCTTCGCCGGGATCGGCGGGGCGTTCTGGGCATTGGTCGCCGGCCTGGCCCTGCGTCTGCTCATCGAACGCAAGCGCCACTGACCCGGTTCGGTTTCCAACCGCCGGTTCCCCGTTGCCCCGTCGGAATGCACGAAAAAGGCCGTGACGCCCGCGCCGCTCCCCCTCGAGAACGACGTTCTTGTAGATGCGGGCCGTCACGGCCTTCAGCTGCGGCGTCTACAGCGCCGGTTCCCCGGTCTGGCCTTCGCGGGCCAGGGCGGTGAGGCGCGAGACGGCACGGAAGTACTTCTTCTGGTAGCCGCCGGCCATCATTTCCGGGGTGAAAAGCTCGGAAAACGGCTTGCCCGAGGCAATGATCGGCACGTCCTTGTCGTACAGGCGGTCGGCCAGCACGACGAAGCGCAGGGCAACCGCCTGCTCCGTGATGGTCTCGACGTTGTGCAGCACCAGCACGTCGGTTTCGGCCAGCAAGGCGCGGTACCGGCTGGGGTGGACCTTGGACATGTGCCCGATGAGGTCGGAGAACTCGTCAACCGCGAAGGTCTTGTCCCCGTAGCGTTCGACGGCGAACTCCTCGATGGAGCCGTCCTCCAGGGGCACCGGCGCGTCGGGCAGGCCGCGGTGGCGGAAGTCGACCCCGTCCACGCGGTGCACGTCGAACTGTTCGGAGAGCACCTTGATCTCGCGCTGGAAGTCCACCGCGGCGAAACGTCCCTCGCCCAGGGCGCCGGGAAGCGTGTTGGACGTCGCAGCGATCTTCACGCCGGCATCGGAAAGCTCGCGCATCAGGCGGGACATCAGCACGGTGTCCCCCGGGTCGTCGAGCTCGAACTCGTCGATGCAGACCAGCGAATAACTGCTCAGCACCTCGACGGTCTGGCGGAAGGACAGGGCGCCGACGAGGTTGGTGTATTCCACAAAGGTGCCGAACGCCTTGCGGCCGGGCGCCAGGTGCCACAGCGAGGCCAGCAGGTGCGTCTTGCCCACGCCGAATCCGCCGTCGAGGTACATTCCCGA
The DNA here is from genome assembly GCF_045798555.1 of Paeniglutamicibacter sp. MACA_103. NCBI lineage: Bacteria > Bacillati > Actinomycetota > Actinomycetes > Micrococcales > Micrococcaceae > Paeniglutamicibacter > Paeniglutamicibacter sp. MACA_103. The sequence goes on from NZ_JBIXLN010000002.1 coordinate 86,998, forward strand.
CTTCTCGACCTTCTTCTTGCCGAAGAGCTTGCCCAGGAAGCCGCCCTTGGAATTGCCGATGGTCGAGGCAAAGTGCTTGAGCTTCGTGACCGCCTCGGCTTGGGTGGGCCAAGCCGGGTCCGGCCGGTAGGTGTCGAAGGAGACCTCGCCGAAGCGGTAGGACGGGTGGAAGCCGGCAAGCAGGTCGTCGATGGAGACCGTGGGGGTCCGTTGGGAAAGATGCGTAATCGTGGCCATACGGCGGAACGGTCCTTAAGATCTTCGGATGGTGGTGTGCGTGCGCGGCGCAAAGACACGCCCTCGCCATTTTATGCCCAGACATTCGACAACCACTAAAACGGGGGTGTCGCGCTTCCGGCGCAGCCCCCTCGGCCGATGGCGCAAAAGCCGACGCTTGGAGCGAAATATGGCGTCGAATGACAGTGTTTCGCTGCCGGCACCGCGCCGGATCGCTACGCTGGAAGCAACACCATTCCCCCGATTTTCTTGTTGCGAGGTCAAATCACCATGAGCCTTCCCATCGACTCCAATCCGTCGTTCGCCGACTATGCCCACCCCCAGCGGCTGGTGTCCACCGAATGGCTTGCGGCCAACCTTTCCACCGAGGGCCTGGTGGTTCTCGAATCCAACGAGGACATCCTGCTCTACGACACGGGCCACATCCCCGGAGCGGTGAAGGTCGACTGGCACACCGAGCTCAACGACGAAGACACCCGCGACTACGTCGACGGCGAGCGCTTCGCCGCGTTGATGGCGTCCAAGGGCATCGGCCGCGAGTCCACCGTGGTCATCTACGGGGACAAGTCCAACTGGTGGGCCGCCTACGCACTGTGGGTCTTCACCCTCTTCGGCCACCAGGACGTCCGCCTGCTGGACGGCGGGCGCGACAAGTGGATCGCCGAGGGCAGGGAGACCACCCGCGAGAAGCCTGCGGTGGTGCCATCCGACTACCCTGTCATCGAGCGCGACGACACCGTCATCCGTGCTTTCCTGCCCGAGGTGCTCGGCCACTTCGGCAAGCCCATGATCGATGTGCGCTCCACCGAGGAATACACCGGCGAGCGCACCCACATGCCTGCCTACCCGGAGGAGGGCACGCTGCGTGGCGGGCACATCCCGACGGCCGCTTCCGTTCCGTGGGCCAAGGCGGCGGCCGAGGACGGCACGTTCAAGTCCCGTGCCGAGCTCGAGGCGATCTACCTGGGCGAGGCAGGCCTGGCGGCGGGCGACGACGTAATCACCTACTGCCGCATCGGCGAGCGCTCCAGCCACACCTGGTTTGCCCTGCAGTTCCTGCTCGGCTTCGAGAACGTGCGCAACTACGACGGTTCCTGGACCGAATGGGGCAACGCGGTGCGCGTGCCCATCGTGAAGGGCCTCGAGCCCGGCGCCGTGCCCGCGGGATTCGGAGCCTAGGGCCATGAGCGAGATGCCCACTGCACTGGCCGAGATCGTCGAGGACTTCCAGTCCGTCACCGAGCCCGAGCGCCTGGAGATGCTGCTGGACTTCTCCGAGGAGCTCCCCGAGCTCCCGGCGCGCCTGGCCGAGCACCCCGACCTGTTGGAGCAGGTCGTCGAATGCCAGACCCCGCTGTTCCTGAACATCGAGGTGGAGCCGGCGGGCGAGCACCGGGTCTCGTTGTTCTTCTCCGCTCCCCCGCAGGCGCCGACCACCCGCGGATTCGCCTCGGTCCTGCACCAGGGGCTCGACGGGCTGCCGGCCGCCGAGGTCCTGGCCGTCCCCGACGACATGCCGCAACAGCTGGGCTTGACCCGGGCGCTGACGCCGTTGCGTTTGCGGGGCATGAGTGCCATGCTTGCCCGTATCAAGCGACAGGTCAGCGAGCGGGTTGCCGCCGCCGGCGCATAGGCCGAAACCATCGAAGTTGTTTGGGCGTCGGCAGGTGCCGGCGCCCAAACACGTTTTTGGAGGATCCCGAAAGTCCATGTCCAAGAAAAAGAACACGCATTCGACCGGCACTCCGGCAACCACGCTGCTGGACCGCGAGGCCGTCCCCTACACCGTGCATTCCTACGTCCACGACCCGTCCACGGACAACTACGGGCTGGAGGCGGCCGAGGCCATCGGCGTTGCCCCGGCCAAGGTGTTCAAGACGTTGCTGGTGGCCACCGGGGAAACGGGGCCCGCGGCGTTGGTGGTCGGCATCATCCCGGTCAACCGGTCGCTGGACCTCAAGGCCATCGCCACGGCCCTGGGACTGAAGAAGGTGGAAATGGCCGACCCCGCGGTGGCCGAGCGCCGCACCGGATACGTGGTGGGCGGCATCTCGCCGCTGGCCCAGCGCAACCGCTCGCGCACCATGCTTGATGCCAGCGCGCTGGCCTACGAGACCATCTATGTCTCCGGCGGACACCGCGGGCTTGACCTCGAGCTGGCCCCGGCCGACCTGCAGCGGCTGACCGAGGCCGAGGTCGCCCACATCTCCCACTAGTTCGCGGTGGCTCCGGCGTCCCCGGGGCGCGGGGCATTGAGCACGCCCGCCACGAACGCGGCGACCTCGGCCTCCCAGCGCTGCGGATCGACGTTCCACTCGCGGGTGTGCCCGGCGCGGCTGAAGCGCCGCAGGCCCACCAGCTGCGGGCTCAGCTCCGCCAGCTGCTCCGAGGGGCCGATCGGGACGAAGTCGTCGTCCTCGCTGTGCAGGATCAGCGTGGGCATGCGCAGCTGGTCGTGCCGCTCGACCCAGTTCAAGATCTTCAAATCCAGGGGCGCGGCCAGCCCGGTCATCCAGCGTCCTGCCTTGTTCCCCAGCAGCCACTGACCGAACCTGCCCACGGCCTCGGGGATGCGGTTGCGCTTGGCCTGGTGCGAGAGCACGTCGATCCAGTTGATCACCGGCCCGTCGAGGACCAGGGCGCCGATCCTGCGGGCGTGCCGCGACCTGTCGGCCACCTGCAGGGCGATGGCCCCGCCCATGGACCAGCCGAAGAGCAGGATCTCCTGCGCGCCCTGGGCAATCGCGTAGTCGATGGCCGCCTCGATGTCCGGCCATTCGGTGGCCCCCAGCCCGTAGCGGCCGTCGACGGCGGCCGGGGCCACCCCGTCGTTGCGGTAGGAGACCAGCAGTGCGCTCAGCCCCAGGCCCTGCAGCGTCGGGACCGCGCGCAGCCCCTCCTTGCGGTTGGCGCCGCGGCCGTGGACGCAGATGGCCCAGGTGTCGGACTCGGCGTCGCCCTCGATGAACCAGGCCGGGGCCATGCCGCCCATGACGGGGATCTCGACCTCGCTGTAGGCAACGCCCAGGTCCCCGGGCGAGTCGTAGACGATCCCGGAGAGCCGGCCGCGGGAGGCTGCGGACAGGTCTCCGAAGTAGACCTGCTCCACGGCCCGGGTCACGGTGCCGTCGCCCAGGCGGTAGCCCTTGGGCTCGCCCAGGCGCGCATGCCCGGTGTCGGCGGAGAAGAAGAGCGAGTAGCGTCCCGGGGCCGTGGAGTCCTTGTCCGCCGACAGGATCACGTCCCGTCCCTCCGCGGTGGGCACCAGGGCCAGGATCTCCAGGCTCTGGTCCGGCTCCGCATCGGGTGTCACCACGCGGCGGGCGAAATAGGCGGCAAGCGCCGAAACGCTGCCGGCAAACACCGATCCCGCTGCCGCACCGATGCCCACGCCCAGCAGCGCCCAGCTCAGGCCCTTGCCCGCTGATCGCGCGCGCGGGGGCTTCGGGGAAAATTGTTCGCTCATGCCACCATCATTGCAAACAATGGCGGCCGCCGTCGTGTCCTTCGGGCATCGGGGAATGGGCGCGCCCACGCCGGTGTTGTGCGTTGTGTGAGTGAAATCCAAAACCCAGAAGAATCCAGCACCCCCGACACGCCAAGCGTCGCCAAGTCCGATGAGCAGTGGCGCACCGAATTGACCCCGGCCGAGTACCAGGTCCTGCGCAAGGCCGGGACCGAGCGCCCCTACACGGGCGAATACTGGGACACCACCACCGAGGGTGTCTACGAATGCCGCGCCTGCGGCCAGGAGCTCTTTACCTCCAACGCCAAGTTCGACGCCGGCTGCGGCTGGCCTTCCTTCTTTGCCCCGCTGGCCGAGGACCGGGTCCGCTACATCCGCGACTCCACCCTCGGCATGGTCCGCGTCGAGGTGCGCTGCGCCGCGTGCGATTCGCACCTCGGCCACGTCTTCGAGGGCGAGGGCTTCAATACCCCCACCGACCAGCGCTATTGCATGAATTCGGTCTCGCTGCGGCTCAAGAGCGCCTAGCCGGCACCCGCCGCCCGGGGACCTCGGACCCGAGCATTGCCCGCAGGCAGGGCTTGGTGGCCGCGCCGCGACACAAGCACCAGCGTTGCTGATGCTCATGCCTTTTTTCGATCAGCAACCGTGACCCCTCAGTACGCTGGAACCAAGCCAAGGTCCGCAGCATCCGCGCGGCGTTTCCGGCCGTACCGAAAGGGGTCCCCCACCATGTCACAAGCAACTCTTCCGAAGCCGCTGTCCAACTCGGAGCTCGTCAACTCCGCACCCTGGCTGGCATTGAAGGCCGCGGCCACCGAGTTCCAGGGCCTCCAGGCACAGGACGGCTCGGTGCCCGCCGAGGCCGACAAGCCGCGTGCCGCGGCCCTGGCCGGAACCATTGCCGAATCGCTGCACGCCCTGGCCCCGCAGTTCCCGCACGACGCCGCCTACCTGCAGGCACTCGCCTCCGACCTGGCCACGTGGGAAGCCTCGGGCTTCGGCATCCCGGACTTCCTCGATGCGCTGGTGGCCTTCGCCCCGCAGCTGGCCCGCGAGGACGGCCTGCGCCACCTGGTGCTCTTCCCGATGTACACGCAAAACGGGTCCACCGACAGGCTGCTCGAGGCGGTGCTCGTCGAGGTCATCTGGCCCGAGTTCATCGCCGCGCTGGAGGCCGGGGACTACTCGAACAAGCTCTTCGTCCCGCTGCGCTTCCTGGACTTCACCCCCGGCTACGACACCAACTCCGCGGTGCTCTTCCCCGAATCCGTGGCCATCCGCGAAACCCCCGCCTTCACCTGGGGCGCCATCTTCCAGGACCGCGAGGCCGCCCGCTTCCGCCGCGTGCTGAAATCCGCCGCGCAGATCACCAACCTGGAGCTGCCCGCCGACGCCGCCGCAATGCTCGAGGACCAGAACCTCACCGAAGAGACCTTCGTGATGTGGGACCTGATCCACGACCGCACCCACATGCGCGGGGACCTGCCCTTCGACCCGTTCATGATCAAGCAGCGCATGCCCTACTTCCTCTACTCGCTCGAGGAGTTGCGCTGCGACCTGACCGCCTTCCGCGAATGCGTGAAGATCGCCAATGCGGCCTCCGCCGACGAAACCACCCGCCACCGCGCCAAGCTGGTCCAGTACGCGGTGATCTTCGATAGGATCTTCCGCTTCGCCATCACCGGCACCCGCACCCGCAACTACGACGCCGTGGGCGGGCAGCTGCTCTTCGCCTGGATGCACCAGCACCACGTACTGCACTGGACGGACACCAAGCTGTCCATCGACTGGGACCAGGTCCCCGCCGTGGTTTCGGCCCTGGGCGACGCCATCGACGAGCTGTACTGGCGCTCGATCGACCGCCCGAAGATCGCCCACTGGCTGGCCGCCTACGAGCTGGTCTCCGCGACCCTGGCACCGCACCCGGCCTCGGCCTGGACCAAGGGACCGGACGCGCTGCCGCTTACCTCGCCGCTGCGCGAGATGACCAACCAGGTCCTCGACGACGAGTTCCCGCACTCGATGTTCTACGAGGCGCTGGCCAAGAAGCTGCGTCCGGTCATCGACTCCACCGTGGGCATCACCGGCACCTCCTCCATCTGAAGACACCCGGCACCGAAGAATCGAAGGCTAGAATCTGTTCCATGGCTGACCTCACCGACTTGACCGTACTCATTGCCGGGGCGACCTCCTCCTCGGGCGTCGCGGCCGCCCACGCGCTGTGCGCGGCCGGCGCCACGGTGCTGGCCGCCGGGTCGAATGCCGGGAGGCTGGCCGAGGCCCTGCCCTTCGTGCACGGGCGCTACGAGGTCGACCTGGCCAACCACGCAGCGGTGACCGAGCTGCACGCACTGATCGACACCGAGCGCGGGCCCATCGACGGGCTGCTGCACCTGGTCGGCGGCTGGCGCGGCGGCAAGGGCCTGGCCGGGCAGTCCGACGACGATGCGGACTTCCTGCACACCCAGGTCGTCACGACGCTGCGCAACACCACCCGGGTCTTCCGCGACGACCTGGTGGCCTCGCGCTGCGGCCGTGTCGCCATCGTCTCGGCCACCGCCGTCGATGCCCCCTCGGGCTCCAACGCCAACTACACCACGGCCAAGGCCGGCGCCGAGGCCTGGATGCGCGCGGTGGCCGCGGAGCTGCGTACCGCCCAGTCGGGGAACAAATCCGACCCGGTCCCGCAGCGCGCCGCCGCCGTCACCTGGGTCATCAAGGCGTTCACCGACGCACAGACCCGCGCGGCGCACCCGGATCGCGGCACCGCCGGCTTCACCGACGTCACCGCCCTGGGCGCGGCGGCCATCGAGCTTTTCTCCGGCGACGCCGCCGCGCTCAACGGCGCCCGGATCCACCTGCCCACCCGCTAAGCAACCATTACCGCCACCCCCCTGTTAGGACGCAATGCCAGTGACTTCCCTCATCCATGACCCCTCGGTGCGCGGCTTCGCCTCGGACAACTACTCCGGAATCCACCCCGAGGTGCTTTCCGCCCTGGCCCAGGCCAACGGCGGGCACCAGGTCTCCTACGGCGAGGACGAGTACACCGCGGAACTCGGACGCGTCGTCGCCTCGCACTTCGGCGACACCGCCACCATTTTCCCGGTGTTCAACGGCACCGGCGCCAACGTCACGGCGCTGCAGTCGCTGCTGCCGCGCTGGGGAGCGGTCATCTGCGCCGACAGCGCCCACATCAACGTGGACGAGAACGGCGCCCCGGAACGCATCGGCGGCATGAAACTGCTGTCGGTTCCCACCCCGGACGGCAAGCTCACCCCGGAGCTGATCGACCGGGAGGCCTGGGGCTGGGGAGACGAACACCGCGCGCAGCCGCTGGCCGTCTCGCTGACCCAGTCCACCGAACTCGGCACCCTGTACACGCTTGCGGAACTGCGCGCCATCACCGAGCACGCCCACGCCAAGGGCATGCGCGTGCACATGGACGGAGCCCGGCTGTCCAACGCCGCCGCGGCCCTCGGGGTTGGCCTGGGCGAGATGACCACCGGCACCGGGATCGACATCCTGTCCCTGGGCGGCACCAAGAACGGCATCATGTTCGGCGAGGGCATCGTGGCACTGACCGAGGGCCCTGCCGAGTCCATGAAGTACCTGCGCAAGATGAACATGCAGCTGGCCTCCAAGATGCGCTTCATCTCCGCCCAGCTGCTGGCGCTCTACGGCACCGACCTGTGGCTGAGATCCGCCGCGCACGCCAATGCGATGGCCGCGAGGCTCTCCGCCGCGGTCCAGGCGACCGACGGCGTGGAACTGGTCCACCCGACCGAATCCAACGGCGTGTTCGCCACCCTGCCCAACGCGGTGGCCGACCGCTTGCGCGAGCGCTTCCGCTTCTACGACTGGGACCGCGCCGCGGGCCAGGTGCGCTGGATGTGCTCCTTCGACACCACCGAGGCCGACGTCGATTCCTTCGTCGCCGCGCTCACCGAGGAACTTGCCAAGCAGTAGGTTTCCCCGCGTCGCCGGCGGGCGGGGGCACAACGCCCTTCCGCCCCCCGGCGTGCCGCCGGCGGCCAAGCGCGGCCGCGCTTTAGACTCGCCATGTGAGTGCAAACGGACCAGTCCAAGCAGTGCCGCCGGCCTTCCTCGAAGCCCTGGCCGCCGTTCGCCGCGCCAGCTGCCGGCGCGAGATCCACCTCCAGGAAATCCCGGCCCCCGCCCGCCTGGCACCCTACGCCCTGGCCCTGTCCGCCGACGTGCACGAGCGCGTGCCGCGCAAGGCGCCGCCCACCGGCGCCAAGGCGGAGAACATTGCGCCGGCACACCCCGAGGAACTTGCCACCGGCCGCTTCGTGCTGCTGCACGACCCCGCCGGCTCCGCACTCTGGGACGGCACCTTCCGCATCGTGACCTACATCCGGGCCCGCATGGAATCGGAAATGGGCAACGACACCATGCTCGGCTCGGTCGCCTGGACCTGGCTGCTGGACGCGCTGAACGAATCCGGCGCCGACTACCGGCAGGCCGGCGGCACCGCCACCCGCGTGCTCTCGGAAAGCTACGGCACCCTGGAGCACCGCTCCGAGACCATCGACATCGAGCTGCGGGCCTCCTGGACCCCGGGCGACCACGACATCTCCACGCACCTCGAGGCCTGGGCGGACATGGTCTGCACCTTCGCCGGACTGCCCCCGCTGCCCAGCGGCGTCACCGCGCTGCCGCACCGCAGGCTCTCCTAGAACCCGCGGCCCGGCGGCCCGGCGCATCCGGCCCCGGGGCAATCGGTACTAGAATCGTTAGACCATGACCCGTACCCACCACGCCACGAACCCCAGCCACAGCGCCGTCACGGACGAATCGTCCGCGCCGGCGCAAGCCCCGGAACCCGCCGAATCGCCGCAGGAGGCTCCCCCGGAGCCCGTCCTGCTGGACATGCCGCGCGACGGGGTTCCCGAGGTCATCACCACCGACGCGGGCCTGCGGCGCGCCGCACGCGCCATCGCCGCCGGCACCGGCCCGGTCTCCGTGGACGCCGAGCGGGCCTCGGGGTTCCGCTACGGCCAGCGCGCCTTCCTGGTCCAGCTGCGCCGCGAAGGTTCCGGCAGCTGGCTCATCGACCCGGTGCCCTTCGAGAACCTGGACCCGATCCAGGAGGCCATCGGCGAGGAGACCTGGATCCTGCATGCCGCTTCCCAGGACCTGCCTTGCCTGCGCGAGCTGGGCATGGACCCGGCACGGCTCTTCGACACAGAACTTGCCGCCCGCATTGCCGGGTTGCCGCGCGTGGGCCTGGGCCCGGCCGTGGAATCCCTGCTGGGGCTGCGCCTGGCCAAGGAGCACTCGGCCGCCGACTGGTCCACCCGCCCGCTGCCCGAGCCGTGGCTGCGCTACGCGGCGCTGGACGTCGAGGTGCTGGACCGGCTGCGCGAGGAACTGATCAAGATCCTGTCGGCCGACGGCAAGCTCGAATTCGCCGAGGAGGAGTTCGAGGCCGTGCGCACCGCTCCCCCGGCGCCTCCGCGCACGGACCCGTGGCGCCGCACCTCCGGCCTGCACCAGATCCGCGACCGCAGGACCCTGGCCGCGGTGCGCGCCCTCTGGGAGACCCGCGAGGCCCTGGCCAAGACCCGCGACACGGCCCCGGGCCGGCTGATCCCCGATTCCGCGCTGGTCGCTGCGGCCAAGGCCATGCCCAAGAGCGTTCCGGCGCTGCTGAAGACCCCGGGCTTCCACGGCCGTTCGGCGTCCAAGGACGCCCCGAAGTGGCTGCGCGCCCTGCAGGACGCCTCCACCACTTCCGAGCTGCCGCCGAACCAGGTCCCCTCGAATTCCCCACCCCCGCCCAAGGTCTGGGCGGACAAGGACCCGGTGGCCGCCGCGCGGCTGGCCACCGCCCGCGCCCGGGTGGCCCGCACCGCCGAGTCCCTGAACATCCCCACCGAGAACCTGCTCACCCCCGACACGCTGCGCCGGCTGTGCTGGAGCCCGCCGGCCCAGATCGACCCGGACAGCGTCACCGCGGCCCTGCGGGGCCTGGGTGCGCGCGAATGGCAGATCGGGCTGGTGGGCCCAGTGCTCACCGTCGCGCTGCTGGACCCGGACGAGTTGGCCAAGCGCTGATGAATTGCCGGGCGGGTTCCTTCCAACATCGGGAAGAGCCCGCCCGGCTTTTTTCTTGCCCGGGAACGCCCGGCTTGCACTCTAAGTTACTCACCAGTAGCATATGGGGTGGATCACATCCACATCCCGATCACAAGGAGTACCGGTGAGCCCCCAGCCAGTGAACACGCGCCAGGCGCGCAGCGTCCGCGACGTCGTCTTCGTCGACGGCGTCCGCACCCCCTTCGGCAAGGCCGGAGAGAAGGGCATCTACCACGGCACCCGCGCCGACGACCTTGTCGTGAAGTGCATCAGGGACCTGATGCGCCGCAACCCCTCGCTGCCGCCCGAGCGCATCGACGAGGTCGCGATCGCCGCCACCACGCAGACCGGGGACCAGGGCCTGACCATCGGGCGCACCGCCGCGCTGCTGGCCGGCCTGCCCCAGTCGGTCCCGGGCTTCGCCATCGACAGGATGTGCGCCGGGGCCATGACCGCGGTGACCTCCACCGCCGGCTCCATCGCCTTCGGCGCCTACGACGTGGTCATCGCCGGCGGCGTCGAGCACATGGGCAACCACCCCATGGGCGCCGGGGCCGACCCGAACCCCCGCTTCCTCTCCGAGCGCATCGTGGACCCCGCGGCCCTGAACATGGGCAACACCGCCGAGAACCTGCACGACCGCTTCCCGGCGATCACCAAGGAGCGCGCCGACGCCTACGCGGTGGCCTCCCAGCAGAAGCTTGCCGCCGCCTACGCGGCCGGTGACATCCAGCCCGATTTGGTCCCGGTCGCGGCCCGCCGTCCCGGCGAGGGCTTCAAGCTGCACACCACCGACGAACCGCCCCGCCCCGGCACCACGCTCGATTCGCTGGCCGAGCTGCGCACCCCCTTCCGCGCCCACGGCCGGGTCACCGCCGGCAACGCCGCGGGCCTGAACGACGGGGCCACCGCCGCAGTGCTGGCCAGCGCCCAGGCCGCGGAGGAACTGGGCCTGGGCGTGAAGATGCGCCTGGTCTCCTACGCCTTCGCCGGGGTCGAGCCCTCGGTCATGGGGATCGGCCCGGTCCCGGCCACGCAGAAGGCGCTGGCCCAGGCCGGGCTGGGCATCGAGGACATCGGGCTGTTCGAGATCAACGAGGCCTTCGCCGTCCAGGTGCTCTCCTTCCTGGACCACTACGGGATCAAGGACACCGACGACCGGGTGAACCGCTACGGCGGCGCCATCGCCGTGGGCCACCCGCTGGCCTCCTCGGGCGTGCGCCTGATGAATCAACTGGCCCGCCAATTCGAGCAGGACCCCACCGTCCGCTACGGCCTGACCACCATGTGCATCGGGTTGGGCATGGGCGGCACCGTCATCTGGGAAAACCCGCACCACGCCGACTTCGGAAAGGATGCCTAGCACCATGAGCCAGAGCACCATTGAAAACTTCGCCGCCCTCGCAGCGCTGGTCCCCGACGAGATCATCACCCACTCCCTCGTCGAGGACGTCCCGCTGCCCGGAGGCCGAAAGCTGGCGCTGCTGACCCTGGACAACGGGTTCGACCACACCAAACCCACCACGCTGGGCCCCAACACCCTGCTGGAACTGCACGCCGCCCTCACGAAGCAGAAGGAACGTGCGGCCAACGGGGAGATCCAGGCCCTGGCCTTCACCGGAAAGCCCCACTACCTGGTCGCCGGCGCGGACCTCAACGGCGTGAAGTCCCTGGCCTCCCCGGAAAACGGCGCCGCCATGGCCGCCCTGGGCCACGCTGCCTACGACCTGCTGGCCGACCTCGGGGTCCCCACCTTCGCGTTCATCAACGGCGTGGCGCTGGGCGGCGGGCTGGAAATCGCCCTGGCCTGCACCTACCGCACCGTCTCCACCGGGGCCAACGGGATCGGGCTACCCGAGGCCTTCATCGGCCTGGTCCCGGGCTGGGGCGGGGTCTACCGGCTGCCGCGGCTGACCGGGCCGGAGGCCGCCATGACGGTCATGATCGAAAACCCGCTGAACAACAACCGATCGCTCAACGGCGCCGCCGCCTTCAAGCTCGGCATCGCCGACGCGTTGTTCGAACCCGCCGACTTCCTGGAGCAATCCCTGCTCTGGGCCGACGGCGTGCTCGCCGGAGCCCAGGTCCCGCGCCCGAACGCCGTGGAACCGGTCGGCAATCCGGAGGTGGCCGCCCGCTGGGCCGCCGCCGCGGCCAAGGCCCGGGACTTCGTGGAGGCCAAGACCTCCAACGCCGCCCCGGCCCCGGCCAAGGTGCTCGAGGTCTTCGAGGCCGGTGCCTCCATCACCCAGAAGGAATCGGCCGCCCTGGAAATCGCGGCGCTGACCGAGCTGATGCAGAGCCACGCCTTCCACAACACCGTCTACGCGTTCCTGGACCTGGTGCAGAAGCGCTCCAAGCGCCCCGCCGGCGCGCCGGACCGCAAGCTCGCCCGCACCGTCACCAAGGTCGGGGTGGTCGGCGCCGGGCTCATGGCCGGGCAGCTGGCCCTGCTCTTCGCCAAGAACCTCAAGGTCCCGGTGGTCATCACCGACATCGACGCCGCACGCGTGGACAAGGGCCTGGCCTACATCCACGGCGAGGTCGACAAGCAGCTGGCCAAGGGCCGCATCTCCTCCGACGCGGCGAACCGCACCAAGGCACTGGTCACCGGTTCGGTGTCCAAGGAGGCCTTCGCGGATGCCGATTTCGTCATCGAGGCCGTCTTTGAGGAGCTCGCCGTCAAGAAGCAGGTCTTTGCCGAGGTCGAGGCCGTGGTCTCCCCCGAGTGCATCCTGGCCACCAACACCTCCTCGCTCTCGGTCACCGAGATGGGCAGCGACCTGTTGCATCCCGAACGGCTGGTCGGCTTCCACTTCTTCAACCCCGTGGCCCAGATGCCGCTGTTGGAGATCGTGCGCGCCGAGGAGACCGGCGAGGTGGCCCTGGCCACCGCGTTCGCCACCGGCAAGGCACTGCGCAAGACCAGCGTGCTGGTCAAGGACGAGGCGGCATTCGTGGTCAACCGCATCCTGCTGCGCCTGATGGGCGAGATCGCCAAGGCCTTCGACGACGGCACCGACGCGGCGACTGCCGACGGCGCCCTGCGGCCCATGGGCCTGCCCATGACCCCGTTCACGTTGTTGGCCATGGTCGGGATCCCGGTGGCGCACCACGTCTCCGAGTCGCTGCACGCGGCCTTCGGCGAGCGCTTCCACGTCTCGGGGAACCAGCAGGTGCTCATTTCCCACGGCATCAAGTCGCTGTGGGCGCCCGCCGCGGACGGCGGGATGGAAATCCCGGCCGCCACGCTGGAATTGCTGGAGTTCGGGAACACCCCGAGCACCTCGGAGGAATTGCTGGTGCGCACCCAGGACGCGCTGGCCCAGGAAATCGGCTTGATGCTCGCCGAGGGCGTGGTCGCGGGACCCGAGGACATCGACCTGTGCATGGTCATGGGCGCCGGCTGGCCCATGCACCTGGGCGGCATCACCCCCTACCTCGACCAGGTGGGGGCCTCCGAGCGGATCAACGGCAGGAAATTCCACCAGGACTAAGGCCGGTCCTGGATGCGCCATGGCGCGGGCGGGGCGATGGATGGTTCCGTCGTCCCGCCCGTGCCGCGCATCATGGGCGCGGCCGGAAGATTCCTGCTGCCCATCCATCGACCTTGGCGCGAATGTGCGCGACACTTTGGGTATGAAACAAAAGATCATCCTTTTGCCCACGCGCAGAAGTGTCCTTGAGGCTTCGCTGGTTGCCGGCGCGGCGGTGACCCTGGTGTCGTGCGGGTCTGGCGGCAAGGCCGAGGATCTGCCGGAAGCCACCGGCGCTGCCAAGGACGCCATCGACGTCTCACGTCTTCCGGTGCAGGGCACCGCCTCGGTGACGGTGGACGGACGCGGCTACCTGCTCTACCGCCCGGACGAGGCAACCGTGCTGGCATACACCTCCGTGTGCACGCACCAGGGATGCAAGGTCGGCACCGGCAGCGGCGAGATCTTCGAATGCCCCTGCCACGGCTCCAGATTCTCCAAGACCGATGGCTCGGTCGCCCAGGGGCCCGCCAAGAAATCCCTGACTCGATTTGCCGCCGCCATCGAGGGCGACAAGGTCAAGATCTACCTCTGATCCGGACCCCGGAACGGCTGTAAGTGACATCGCACGCTCCGGTGCCCCGTGCCTGTGCGGGTGCATGGAAAGATGGAACGCATGAGTTCGCTTTCCTCCCCCAGCACGCGCCGCGCGTTCGTCGGCACCACCGTGGCAGCCGGCGCCACCATGGCCCTGGCCGCCTGCGGCGACGGTTCCTCCGCGGCGCCGAACAATGTGCCCTCCGCCCCGCCCGAGCCCGTCGGGGCCGGCACCGTCGTGGCAACCACCGCGGAATTGGCCGTTGGCACGCGACTGGCGGTCTCGGCCGTGCGCACCCAGGGCGAGGAAGCCGGCCGGGAGGCAGGTTTCCTGCTCTTCCGCCCGAACCAGAAAACCGTGCTGGCCTATACCTCGATTTGCACCCACCAGGGGTGTGCCGTGGGCGCGAAGTCGCCCAACGGCGAGGCCTTCTACTGTGCCTGCCACGGCTCCTACTTCCAGCCGGAGGACGGCAAGGCGGTCGCCGGTCCCGCCCGCGGCGCGCTGGAGCGCTTCGCCGCGGAAATCAAGGACGACCAGGTCCTGATCTACGTCTAGGCGGCTCCCGCTAACCGGCCTTCGACGGCCGGACGACTAGCGCCCTTGGTCATATCCGTGGGTCATGAATTCGACCGTTGATTCATCGAGGCCCGAAAGCGAGAGCCAGCCGGCCTCGCTGGGGGCGCCGGGCACCCCGAACGCGGTCACCCGCTGGCCCCAGCGGGTGCACACCAGCTCATTGTTCTCGTTGACCCAGTGGGTGGCTACCAGCAAACCGTCCGCCCAGGCCTCGAAGCGCCGGGTCGACAGGGTGATGCCCAACGGGATGGACAACTCCTCGGGCGGGCCGACCCGTTGGATCCGCGCGTTGGGTTCAGCGGGACGATCGGAGATGGGGCTCGGCGCTTCCTGGCCCGCCTCGTTCAGGCGCCAATACACGACCGGGGCCGCAGGGTCCTCGATGGCCCTCATCAACATCAGGATGTCCCCGAAGCTCGGCATGGAGTCCACGGGGAACCCCTGGGGTTCACGGTGCATAAGCCGGGCCTGGGGCATGCTTCGGTCCCGAAACCAGCTCAGTTCCCAGCTGTCGGCGTCCGGGTCCAGCCGCACCCGTGACTCGGCACGGTAGGGCTCGACTCCTTCCTCAACCAAAAGCCGGGTCAGCAGGACATTCGACTCCAGGATTCGGTAGCGCACCCCGATGCGCTGCTGGTCGCGAACCAGCACTTCCCAGCGCTCAAATTCTTTTGGCATGGATCTCCCGTGGCTCGTGGACCCCCCGAACGGACCCCACACTACCCGGCCATGCATGGTGTGTCCCGTCTCTTCCGGGGAGAAACCTGCAGCCCCGGAAGCCGACGCCGTGGTTCGCGGGCGTTGAGTCGAACCATACGACCACTGGGCGGGTTCGAACCGACCAGCCACCGAAGCAAGGCCGAGCATCCGGGCCCTCGACGTTTGCTGGGCAAGAAGTTGCCTCCATGCCCTCGCTGCCGTGAGACGGGGAATGCCAGGGGCCGCTCCACGGCGGGTAAACTTCGCATGGTGAGAGAAGTTGGAGAAGGACTGACCGGGAGTACACCCAAAAAATCCCCACTGGATTCGCAGCTAACCGCTACGCACGACGCGTTTCTGGCCGAGCGCCCGCTGGATGCCGACGAGGATGTGCACATGCTCCCGGCCATTGTGGACCATGTCATTGAGCGGTGCAGCAAACCGGGCGACCTGGTGTTCGACCCCTTCGCCGGGTTCGGCACCACCATCGAACGCGCCGTCGCACTTGGGCGGGAAGCACTCGGCATTGAGCTGCTGCCCGAGCGTGTGCAGTACCTGCAGGAACGGGTGCCCGGCGCGCGCGTTATCGAGGGCGACGCAAGGGAGCTGCTTAGGATCATCCACAGCATGGAACCGCGCCAACCCGACGCAAGTATCGATCTCATTCTCACCTCTCCGCCGTACATGACCGCAGAAAACCACGAACCAGATCCCCTCACCGCCTACGTGGAAGACAACGGAGACTACGGCCGTTACCTGGACGAGCTCGGCCTCGTCGCTGCCCAATGCGCGCGTGCGATTGTTCCCGGTGGCTTCGTGGTCTGGAATCTGGCAGACATCCACCACATGGACCTCACCACCCATTTGATCCGTGATTGTGCGCGCGTGCTCGAACAGCACCTCACCCCCGTGGGCGTGACCGAGATTCTGTGGGATCGCTACCCCCATGATCTGGTGGCGGACGCGTTGCTCGTGTTTCAGCGCACTCCCGAACGCTCATCGAGGCCGCCGAACCGCGCGGCGTAGGTATCGGGGGAACAAACCCGGCCAGAGGGGCTCCTCAGATTGGCGTTGGAAGGCCATGGGGCCGGTGGACGCCGTTGCATGGCTGCGCGGGCCGTCAGGCAACGATTCCAATGCTGACCAGAACAAATCCCGCCAACTGAAGGGACCCGCGAATGGCCTGGTAGATGTCCCAGCGCCGTCGCATGGGGATGAACCCCTTTGGGGCACGGGCCCCCTTGATACGAAAGGTGCGGAGATTGATGGGGACGTTGCCGAGAATGGTTGCGATCAGGGCAATAGTCAGCACGATGCCCGCTGTGAGGAACCAGGGATCGGCCTCCCGGAAGGACAACATCATAGGCAACACGGCCGCCAGGGTCATTCCGACCGGCATGATCATCCCGTAGGTGCGCAGTAATCCCTGTTCCATGACGAGTTGCTGGTCCTCGGGTAACCGCCGGATGATCGGGTGCACGAGCGCTACTGAGGCGAACTCCGCACATCCGACGAAGCCGACGATTAGAAGCGTGGCGAGCAGAAGCAGGTCCATGTGGTCCTCCAGAGGTCCGCGGTGGATTCAGATGTTGATCCGCCCGGCCGGGCACTCGCCATCCGAACAAGTGTCAATCTAAGGAACGAATGTGAGCACCATACGCACAGGCGCTTAACACTGTGCAAACCATGCGCCCACAGGCGCTTATCCGCGTCCTCGGGCCGGGTCCGCCGAGGGGATCTTCCCCAATCAGTCATCGAAGGTTGTCCGGGCGGGGTTGGAGGTCGCGACATCCACGTCCGGGTCCCCTCTTCACCTATCTCCTGGAGGATCTGCATGGTGCCAAAGGTTCCGGTCAGGCTGCCCCTGAGGAACAGCCGGTTGATCACCTTCATCATCGGAACGGGGACCACCGAGACATTGTCCCCGCGACAGACCGCGGCCACGTACCGCTCCAGCGCCTTACGCATGGTCATTGGGGACTCCGCAGCCAGGATCGCTGAGAGGGGGCTTGCCAATCAGTACCGGCGCTGCTTCCACGTTTCCTACGTGACGCTTGCGCGGATTGATAGGATCCTGAGCATGTCCAGCTCGCGAGCCATCACGCTTCGTCCCCCTTCCGAAGAAGACTTTGACATCTTGTTCCAAATCGCTGCCGATTTGACCACGTGGGAGGAACGGAGCGCCGCATCTCCTGCTCCACTGGGCAGGGACACCTTCAAGGCCCGGCTGTCGCAGGCAGATGCCGATGGTTCGGCCAAGAGCGTGCGTTTCGTGATCGATGTGGACGGTGCAGCTGTCGGCAGCGTTTCGCTCTTCGATTTCGACGAGCTCGCCCGCCACGCAGAAGTCGGGATTGCGTTGGTCCCCGAAGCCCGCGGCAACGGCATCGGAACCGAGGCCCTCTCGCAGATCGTTGAGTTTGCCTTCGTGCGCTGCAACTTGCGCCGTGTCCACCTGCAAGTGATCGCGTCGAACCTCGG
Organism: Paeniglutamicibacter sp. MACA_103; assembly: GCF_045798555.1. Lineage (NCBI taxonomy): Bacteria > Bacillati > Actinomycetota > Actinomycetes > Micrococcales > Micrococcaceae > Paeniglutamicibacter > Paeniglutamicibacter sp. MACA_103. The sequence goes on from NZ_JBIXLN010000002.1 coordinate 104,639, forward strand.
TGCAATCCGTGCCTATGAGAAGGCCGGTTTCGTGATCGAGGGTCGTCTGCGCCAGCATGCCTGGGTACGCGGAAACTACGAGGATATCGTCGTCATGGGGATACTCCGCTCGGCATAGGATTTCACCGCCCCGGAAGCGGGGATCCTTCCTTGGGGTTGAACTTCCGCGAGCGGAACCTCAAACTGTCATCTCGCAGCCTAATGCTTGAGGACTACGATCGCCTGGGTTCCTGCGCATTCGAATCGTGCGTGGAGCGCAGTGCAGGGCAGGCAAACACACATGGGTGGCGTCACACCGGATCCGGAGCAGATGAACACCGGCGCATTCCGCCCTGTTTCCCGCTCCGTGGACCGTGTAGCCTCGGCGGTGTCTGAGGAGGACACGATGGACATCGAGGCCACGGCCACCATCAATTGCCCCGTTGCACGGGTCTGGGACTTCTGCGTGGTGCACCATGCCGAAAACCATCCGCGCTGGGATCCGGACATCCGGCTCGAGCAGCGAACGGAGGGACCCGTCGCCAAGGGTACGGTCTTCGACCGCTGGAACTCCCGCTACCAGACGCCCACCGCGGGGCGGATGGAGGTTACCGGGTTCGACCCCGAACGCTCCATGCACATGCTGATCCAGGACGGCCCTATCACGACGCGCGGCCGCTTCGTCCTCGCGCCCGACGGGCCCGACCGCACCCGTTTAACCATCGGCGGCGAGTTCCCCGGGATGGATGACTCCATGGCAGAGAAGATCCGCCCGCTCATGCAGCGCAGCCTTGAAACCATCCGGGGATTCCTCGAATAACACCGGCCGCATTCCTGCCAGCGGTGCGCGGAGGGCTCCCCCGCAACCTGCCCGGTGCGGACCGACTGCCTTATGCCCGGGCGGCCCCGGCCGGTTCCATTCTGTGCACTCGGTGCGCGGTGGCGGCCATGAACGCCTCGTCGTGGGTGGCGAGCAGCACCGCCCCGCCTCGATCCAACACGGCCCGGAGCGCCGCTTGCAGCCGGGCCAACCCGTGCGCGTCCAGCGCCTCGGTCGGCTCATCCAGCAGCAGCACCGTCGGTTCACGTACCAGCACCGTGGCCAGGGCGACCAGCCTGCGGGACGATGCCGGCAACTCGTAGGGGTGGGTCTCAGCGTGGGCGGCAAGGCCCAGCGATTCCAGCACCTCCGGGATCCGGGCGGCCTCCGGGCCGCGCTTGGCCAGGCCGAAGGCGACCTCGCGGCGAACCGTTCGTTCGAAAAGCTGGTCGGAGGGATTCTGCAGCAACAGACCCACGGCGCCGCCGGAGCCGGTGTTTTCGATGACCCGTCCGGCGCTGGGGCTCAGCAGGCCGGCGGCGGCCTTGAGCACCGTGGTCTTGCCAGACCCGTTCGGCCCGGCGAGCGCGACGCACTCGCCTGCCTTCACCTGCAGGTCCAGGTCGGCCACGACGGGGTCTGCGGAACCGGCGTAACCGAGGCCGGCACCGTCAAACTCGAGCAGAACCAACGCTTCCGACCCCGGTTGCGGGTGGGACGCGGATACGGAGGGCGATGTTCCTGCCTCCTGCGCGGTGTCCACCGCGTGGCAGCTGCCCGCGCGCAGGAACAGCACTTGGTCGGCGCCGGCCGCCAGGTCATCGAGGGAGCGGGTGAGCTGCACCAACGCGGTTCCTGAGGCACGCAGCCGGTCAAGCAGGGCGCGGACGCGGGTAGCCGCCGCGGAGTCCAGGCCGGCCAGCGGCTCGTCCAGGACCAATACCGGCGGAGCCGCCAACGCGAGCGCGGCCAGCGCCACGAGGCGCTCCTGTCCCCCGGAGAGCTTTCCCGGATCCCGGTCCAGCAGCGTGTGAAGGCCCAGCCTGTCCGCGAGCGCGGCGATCCGGAGGCGCATCTCGGGACGCGGCACCCCGGCGTTCTCCAGGCCCAGGGCCAACTCCTCCTCCACGGTTTCACGCACCCCGGAAAGGTAGTGGCGGGCATCCTGCGGCAGCATCCCGACCTGCCGGGCCCAGCCCACCGGATCGATGCGCGGGCCGCCGCCCACGCCATGGCGGATGGTTTCCCCGGCCAGGTGCAGCGTCGCTTCCAGCTCGTCGCCGTCGTGGCGCGGCAGCATCCCGGACAGCACCGCACCGAGCGTGGACTTGCCCGAGCCGGAATCCCCCACGATGGAAGTCAGCGATCCCGGTGCCAGGGAAAATTTGATTCCGGAGAGCGTGTCGTCATCGGCACCGGAATAGCGGAAGCGTGCCAGCTCCAGCCCGAGCACCGCGTTGCCCCTCGCGCTCATGCCGCCGCCATCCAGGTCGGGGCCAGGACAGCCAGCGGTCCCAGGACGGTGCAGGCGAGCGCCACCCGGCGCACCGTGCGCTCGGCAGCCGAATCCGGCACGGAACGCAAACGCGTGTGCGGTCCCGCGGCCGGAAATCCGCGCGCTGCAAGGTGGCTCGAGCGGTCGGCGGCGTCCTGCAGGGCGGAGAGCACCAGCGGCACCGATCGCAGACGGACCCGCCGCCACCAGCCGCGCGGACCGGCGCCGGTGGCCGCCCCGCGCAGCGCCTGCGCCTCGCCGATGGCACGCTGCCGCTCGGCGAGGCGGGGCAGCAGGGACAGGGTGGCTGCCACCAGGTAGCCCAGTTGCGGCGGGGCGCCGGAGAGGTCGATGGCTGCCACCAGGTCGTGCCGGTCGATCAGCAGCGTGCACAGCAGCCCCGCGACCACCAGGACGGCGGTCCGCAGCGCCAGCTCGCCGGCGGTCGCCAGCCCCTCGGCGGTGATCCGCAGCGGGCCTGCGGCAGCAAGCACGTGGCTGCCGGTCCGGTCGACCAGCCCGTGGATCAGCAGCTGGGATCCCCAGGCGGGTGCCAGGATGGCCGCCGCGAGGCCGGTGAGCCTCCGGGCGCGGTGCGCCCACACGGCCAGCAGCAGGCATGCCAACAGCACCGCGGCGCTGAGCCACCAGCGGCCGGCCGCCGTGGCGGTGGCCACGACGGCGGCCGCGAGGGCGAGCACGGTGAAGGGGTGCAGCGGCGCGGTGCGGGGCATGGGCATTTTCTAGCGGGAGCTGCGGCGGCCGAGCACCCGGTGGCGGCGCACGAAGGCGAAGCTTGAGGTCAGCCGGCCGGGCAGCGCGTAGATGAGCAGCGCGGCGAGCAGGAAGACGATGGCTTTGTCCCCGGGGTCGGAGATCAGCGCCTGTTTGGTCACTGCGCCCAGCAGCGAGTCGCCCATCGAGCGGAACGCGGCGACCACCGCGCCGGTGCCGACCCCGGAGGTCCCGCCGAAGACGAAGGCGGCGACCGGGGCGGAGAGCACGCCGACCAGCACGCCGGCGAGGAGCCCGGCCACCGGGGCCAGGTAGGGGCGGCGCAGCGCGCCGAAGCGGGCGGCGGTGCCGGCCAGGAAGCCGACCAGCGCGGCGCCGGCGGCGAAGGGCAGCACCGTCGGGTTGAACAGCGACCAGATCAGCGTGCCGAGCACGCCGGTGGCGGCCCCGGCCCGGCGCCCGGCCAGGAAGCCGACCAGCACGGTGCCCAGCGAATCCAGGTAGAGCGGGATCATCACGGAGCCGACGAACTGGCCCAGCACGATGTTCAGCGCGAGCGCCACCGGGATCAATGTGAGCGTGGAAACCGGCAACTCGGGCAGCACCGCGGCCAGCAGCAGGAGCGCGGCGAGCAGGTAGGCGGCGAAGGTGGCCAGGGCAACCCCTTGGCCCAGGCCGTCGGTCAGGCCGGTCGGCTGGGTGAGGACCAGGGCGGTGTAGGTGCCGGCCAGCAGCAGCACTGCGGCGCCGGCCATCAGCCGGCCGCGCAGCGTGTGCCCGGTGGCGTTCTCGGGCAGGGTCAGGTTCGGTGACATGGGGGCCATTCCTCGGGTGCGAGTGGGGCTCCACCGGGGTTGCCGGCGGCGCCCAAGAGCAGGATCGGGGCCTAATGTCACCTCGGCCCGGACAATGATTCTAGCCGACCCATCCCGCCGCCGGGCAGCTCAGGAAGCCAGCTCCAGCCGCCGCGCCAGCGCGCCGAGCCGTGCCACGAGCTCGGCGAAGCCGGCTTCGGGGTCGTTCCAGGTCACCACATGGGCGTTGGCCGGCTTGCCCCAGAGCGAGCGGAAGTCCGCCACGGTGGTGCCGATCAGCAGCGGGGAATGCGTTTCGACGTCCACGGTGGCCGGGGCGCTGCGGTGTTCGAGGGTTCCGGCTGCGATCCCGGCGGCAAAGTAGTCGTGCACGTGGGCGATGTAGCCCTGGTCGTAGTGGCGGTGGAACTCGAAGTAGAAGCGCAGCGCGTCGGAGAGGTAGCGCACCAGCGGGTTCGAGGCACGGCTGAGTGTCCCTTCCGGGTCCCCGGCAAGCACGTGCTCGGGTTCGGTGCAGCCGGCGGCCTCGGCCAGGTCGGTGACCAGCCCAGGCTGCATCTCGAAGCGCTCGGTGGAATCCAGCGAGCAGACGATCGGCAGCTTCCCGGCCTCCAGCCCGGCCTCGGCCGCTGCCGTGTAGGCGGCGTAGACCTCGGCGGCGGCGTGCGGGTCCACGTGCGTGTTCCACTCCGCGGTCGGGGTGGTGTTGCCCTGGTGGTAGAAGGCACCGCCCATGATCACCACGCGCCCCAGCAGCCAGGGCAGCTTCGGTTCGCGGCGCAGCGCGAGCGCGAAGTTGGTCAGCGGGGCCGTGAGCAGGGCGGTCAGTTCCCCGGGGTTGGCGTGGGCGGCCTGGATCCAGTAATCGACAGCGTCCCGCTCCCCTGAGGCCGGGTCCGCCGGACCGGGATCGGGCAGCGTGGCGTACCCGACGCCCTGCGGGCCGTGGGTTTCCGGGGTCGTGGTCAGCGGGACGGACAGGGGTTCCCGCGCCCCGATCAGCACCGGCACCTGCGGCTGCCCGCACAGTGCCAGCAGCGCCCGGTTGTTCGCGGCGACCTGGTCGGCGTCGACGTTCCCGGGCGTGGCGGTGATTGCCACGATCTCCACGTGCGGGCAGGCGGTGAGGTAGGCCAGGGCCAGCGCATCGTCGATCCCGGTGTCGTTGTCGAGCAGGATCCGGGTGCGGGGAACCGTCATGGCTAGAACAGGGCGATCTTCGGGACCCGCGGGAAGATCCCGTCAAGTTCGGCCAGGTCCTCGGGCCCGGGCTTCCAGGAGATCGCGCGCGCATTCTGCGCCACCTGCTCAGGGCGGGTCGCCCCTGCGATGACGCTGGCCACGGCGGGCCGGGCGGCCAGCCAGGAGAACGCGACCTCGATCTCGGTGAATCCGCGTTCGCGGGAGAAGTCGGAGAAGCTGCGCAGCTGCTCGAAGTCGACGGTGTCCATCAGGTGCTGCCGGGCATGGGTCAGCCGGGAGCCTTCCGGGGCGCTTCCGCCCGAGTACTTGCCGGTGAGCAGCCCGTTGGCCAGCGGGAAGTAGGGCAGCAGGCCCAAGGAGTAGGCCTCGGCGGCCGGTGCGACCTCCAGCTCGGCACGCCGGTCCAGCAGGTTGTAGTGGTTCTGCGTGGAGACAAAGCGCGCCCCGCCCTGCGCGCGTGCGGTGAACTCGGCCTCGGCGATCTGCCAGCCAGCGCGGTTAGAGTGCCCGAGGTAGCGCACTTTCCCGGCACGGACCAGGTCATCGAGCGCTGCCAGCGTCTCGGCAACTGGGGTGAGCGGGTCCGGGGTGTGGAATTGGTAGAGGTCAATATATTCGGTGCCGAGGCGGCGCAGGGAGGCCTCGACGGCCCGCACGATGTAGCGGCGCGAGCCCCGGGCCCCGAAGTCGTTGCCGTTGGCCCCACCCATGTCCATGCCGAACTTGGTGCCGATGACCACCTCGTCGCGGCGCTTTCCCAGCGTCTTGCCCAGCATGGTCTCGGAGAGTCCGGGCTCTTTGCCGTAGGTGTCGGCGACGTCGAAGAATGTGATTCCCGACTCAAGGGCGGCGTTGATGACGGCGTCGGTCCCGGCCTGGTCCTCGGTCGCGGTGCCCGACCGGCCCAGGTTGTTGCACCCCAGCCCCACGGCCGAAACCACCAGTCCCGAGGCTCCCAATCGACGGTATTCCATGGCACCCATGCGCATTTGTCCTTTCACCGGTGGTTTCCTGGCCGGCCCCTCGCACGCGCGGGGGCATCTGGCCACGGGCTTCGGTGCCCGCCTAAGCATTCAAGCATGCGCCGCGGCGGGCGGCACAGTGTGTCGCGGCCGGGGCGGCGTGGGTTCACCGGAAACGCCCATGAACCCTTAAGATGGGGGTTATGTCTAAAGTCCTCACCTCCCTGCCCGTTGGCGAACGCGTAGGTATCGCGTTCTCCGGTGGCCTTGATACTTCCGTCGCCGTTGCCTGGATGCGTGAAAAGGGTGCCATTCCCTACACGTACACCGGAGACCTCGGCCAATACGATGAGCCGAACATCGACGCCGTTCCAGGCCGCGCCCTGGAATACGGCGCAGAGGCCGCACGCCTGGTCGACTGCAAGCCAGCCCTGGTCGAAGAGGGCCTCGTGGCCCTGGCCTGCGGCGCCTTCCACATCCGCTCCGGCGGAAAGGCCTACTTCAACACCACCCCGCTGGGCCGTGCCGTGACCGGCACCCTGCTGGTGCGTGCCATGCGCGAAGACGGCGTGGACGTGTGGGGCGACGGCTCGACCTACAAGGGCAACGACATCGAGCGGTTCTACCGCTACGGACTGCTCTCCAACCCGAAGCTGCGCATTTACAAGCCGTGGCTTGACCCGGCCTTCGTCCAGGAGCTCGGCGGCCGCTCGGAGATGAGCGAATGGCTCGTCGAGCGCGATTTCCCGTACCGCGACTCGGCCGAGAAGGCCTACTCCACCGACGCCAACATCTGGGGCGCCACCCACGAGGCCAAGACCCTCGAACTGCTGAACACGTCCCTGGAATCGGTCGAGCCGATCATGGGCGTGCGCTACTGGGATGAGTCGGTCGAGGTCAAGACCGAGGACGTCTCCGTGACCTTCGAGGCCGGCCGCCCGGTCGCCATCAACGGCGTGGTGTTCACCGACGCCGTGGCCCTGGTCGACGAGGCCAACAAGATCGGCGGACGCCACGGCCTGGGCATGAGCGACCAGATCGAGAACCGCATCATCGAGGCGAAGTCCCGCGGCATCTACGAGGCCCCGGCCATGGCGCTGCTGCACATCACCTACGAGCGCCTGCTCAACGCCATCCACAACGAAGACACCGTGGCCAACTACCACGCAGAGGGCCGCCGCCTGGGCCGCCTGATGTACGAGGGCCGCTGGCTGGACCCGCAGGCCCTGATGCTGCGCGAGTCCCTGCAGCGCTGGGTCGGCTCCGCCGTCACCGGTACCGTCACCGTGCGCCTGCGCCGCGGCGACGACTACACCGTGCTCGACACCGTGGGCCCGAACCTGAGCTACCACCCGGACAAGCTGTCCATGGAGCGCGTTGGCGACTCCGCGTTCGGCCCGCTGGACCGCATCGGCCAGCTGACCATGCGCAACCTGGACATCGCGGACTCCCGCTCGCGCCTGGAGCAGTACGCCAACCAGGGCCTGCTGGGCGAGAAGACCGTGAAGTTGGTCGGCAAGCTGGAGGCCGGTGGCGCTTCGGCGATCGTCGACGCCGAGGCCGTTGACGCCGACGAGCTCGCAGGCGACCGCGCGCTGGAGCGCGCCGCCTTCGATTCGGGCACGGACTAGAAACATCATGCCGGTGGCCCGTTGGGGCCGCCGGGACGGGCGGGGCACTTCACCGGGGAATCGGTGAGGGGTCCCGCCCGTTTTTCATGCCGGGAGGTGCACCGGCTTGCTAGAATTCTCGACCACGCCACATTGCCTACGCTCGGAGATACCTTGTCCACGAACACCTCACGCAACCGTCTCTGGTCATGGACGCACGCCGAGCGCGCGGCCCTGGCCCGGGACCTTGCCGAACTCGACGATGAACAGTGGGCAGCCGGCTCGCTGTGCGGGCGCTGGAGCGTCCAAGAGGCCGTGGCGCACCTGACTGCGGGGGCAAGCGTTGGTCCGGCACGCTGGTTCGCCAGCGTTGTGGGCGCCGGGTTCGATTTCGATCTGCACAACGACCGCCGCCTGGCCGAACATCTGGGAACGTCACCCGGCGATACGCTCGCGCGTTTTCGCGGCATCATCACCAGCACCACCTCGACGCTTGGACCGACCGAGGCCTGGCTGGGCGAAGTGATCGTGCACGGCGAGGACATCCGGCGGCCATTGGGGATCGGCCGCACGGTTCCGGTGGAAGCAGTCACCGCCGTCGCAGACTTCTATGCCCGGCGGGACTTTACCGTCGACTCCCGGAAGACCATCGCCGGATTGCGGCTCGAGGCAAGCGACGGCCCGTTTGCCACCGGCAGACCTCTCGTCCACGGGACCACCCTCGCACTGACGATGGCCATGGCCGGACGCGAAAGTCATTGCGATGAACTTGCCGGCGACGGCCTTGAAATCCTGCGCGCCCGTTGCGCAGGACGCTGCGTCGGCGGCAGCGAGGGAAATCCCCGCCCCTGAGCCACGGCTCCCGTGCCCGCCGGCGCGACGCACAGCATCGGCCCGATCGTGGCCCATGGAACGCGGGCCCCGGTAAATTCCTGCGCATCCACTGAACGGGCACGCTGCGCTCAACGCGGCAGGAGCACGCGGACCTGGTCCATGATCCCGGCAAGGATCTGGGCAACGGTGCTGCCGACATGGTGTGGCGCCGCCATCGCGAGGAACATGATCGCGGAGATAATGTGGGCGATCGTGGCGGCGTCGCCGGGCTCGATGCGCGGGTCGCGTCGCAACACCGCGGCGATTGCCTCCTCTGTCTGCAGCGTGAGGCCAAGGGCGTCCCGGTGGTGGGGCTCCGCAGGGTCCCCGAAGATCATTTCGCGCAGGTAGGTTCGCCCGTTCTCGACCTGGACGCGGTTGCATTCCACCACCGGTCGGATGATCGCCATCACGGCTTGGAGCGTTTCGGCGATGGCCTCGGCGGACGCACTACCGCCGGCAAGTGCCTCTGCATAGCCGGAGTTTTGCACCAGCAGCAGCAGTTCGCCCTTGTTCCTGGCATACAGGAACAGTGTGCCGGTGCCGATGTCTGCCTTGTCGGCGATCTGCTGGGTGGTGACCTCGTCGACGCCGTGCTCGGCGAAGAGCTCGCGCGCGGCGGCGGTGATGCGTTCGAGCTTGGCCTGCTTGTTGCGCTCACGCCGTCCGGTTGCCTGGGGGTGAACTGACATCGCGCTTCCTTCGGGAATAGAATATGACTGCACTCAGTTATGAGTGTAGTCATTGCTTTTGAAGGCGCCACCGCCCTTCGTTCATTCTCCCACGCCGGCCCGAGGCACCCGGCCCTCGGCATTGACACGCCCGGGGCCACCGCAACTCCCCCGCGGTGTCGTCGACCACCAACCGAAAGTTCATGCTCATGACATCACTCCATGATGCAGTCGACACGGCGATGACCGCCGGACTCGGCGCACCCATCGAGTCCCGCCACGCGCAGCCGGCGGCCGGGAACGCGTAGCCCGGCCGCCACCAGCCCCACCACGCAAGCACACCAAGAAGGAGCACCCCAGCATGAAGGCATTCATCCTCACCCGGTACAAGGGCGAGCTGCAGGAAGCGGACGTGGCCGAACCCACGGTGGGCGGGCACGACGTGCTGGTCCGGATGCAGGGCGCGGGACTCAACCAGCTCGACGAGAAGATCAGGGCGGGCGAGTTCAAGGCGATCCTGCCCTACAAGCTGCCCCTGGTCCTGGGCCACGACGTCGCCGGCACCGTCATCCGGGTCGGCGAGCACGTGCGGGGCTTCAAGGTGGGCGACGAGGTCTATGGCCGCCCCTCCACCACGCGCATCGGCACCTTTGCCGAACGCATCGCGGTGCCCGAGGTGGACCTGGCCCTGAAGCCCGTGTCGATCGGCATGGAGGAGGCCGCTTCGCTGCCGCTGGTGGCGCTCACCGCCTGGCAGGCCCTCGTCGAGCGCGGCAACGTGCAACCGGGGCAGAAGGTCCTGATCCATGCCGGAGCCGGCGGCGTCGGGTCCATCGCGATCCAGCTCGCCAAGCACCTCGGCGCCGCGGTGGCCACCACCGCCAGTGCCGCCAACGCCGGGTTCGTGCGCGAGCTCGGTGCCGACACCGTCATCGACTACCGCAACGAGGACTTCGAGTCGCTGCTCTCCGGTTACGACCTCGTGCTCGACAGCCTTGGCGGGGACAACCTGGCCAAGTCCCTGCGGGTGCTGGCTCCCGGCGGAAAGGCGATCGGGATCTCCGGGCCCCCGGATCCGGCCTTCGCCAAGGAAGCCGGCCTGAACCCGTTGCTGCGCCTGGGCGTCGCCGGGCTAAGCGCGGGAATCCGCCACCGGGCCCGGAAGCTCGGGGTGGGCTACGAGTTCCTGTTCATGCGCGCCAGCGGGGAGCAGTTGCGCCGCATCACCGACCTCGTCGACAGCGGTGCCCTGCGCCCCGTCGTCGGGCGGGTCTACCCGTTCGGCCAGACCGCCCGGGGCCTGAAGTCCCTGTCGCAGGGCGGCATCCGCGGCAAGGCCGTGATCAGCAATCCCTGACCCGCGGCCTTGACCCCGCCGCAGGCAGAACAAGTCCCGGCAACGATTCCTCGTTGCCGGGACTTGTTCTTGGTGCCGGTCTTGGTCTTGGTGCCTAGCCCAGGGTGAACGGTGCCTTGGCCGGCAGCGGGAACGCCTGCTTGGGCTTCTCCGGGGCCTCGAAGGGCGCGGTGGCGATGGACAGCTTGGTGAAGTCCAGCTTGGCCTCGCGCAGGCAGGTCTTGATGGCCGTGACGGCCTTCTTGGGCTCCGGGGACAGGATGCGGATGTTCAGCTTGCGCGGCGCGTAGTCCGAGGACTCCACGGTGCCCAGGCCGCGCCAGGCCAGGTGCCCCACGAGTGCCTCCTTGGCGGTGGTTTCCAGGTACTTGTCGCGGTCGGTGCCCTCGGCGCTCTTCAGCGCGTACTGCACGTAGACCCAGCCCTGCTCCTCCCGGGTCAGGGGCGCGAAGCCGTCCTCCTGGCATGCCACGGTGAACGCCGCCAGCAGGCCCTCGGCGGTGGCCTCGTTGACGTCCTTGGCGGTTTCGGTCTTGGACACGTGCCCGACGGTGCCGTGGTTGATCACAAACTGTCCGAGCTCTTCGCCCTCGTAGGTGGTGAACCAAGCCTCACGGAATTTCAGGGTTCCATCGTCGTCGCGGCGGTAGGTGCGGACTATTGACATGTGGTGGTGCTCCTTAGCGGGATGATGCGTCTGAAAATTCAGTGCGGCCGTGGACAAGCCACGTGGTGGCGGTGCCGTCGAAGGGGGCGTGCGAACCCTCCAGGGAGACCAGCAGTGCCTGGGCCTCGTCGATGATGCACGCCACCAGATCCTGCGGGTAGCCCATGAGGGTGGTGTGCTGCGCGAATTCGTCCTCGTCGTCGAGGAAGATCCCGCGTGAGCGCGAGTCTATGACATCCAGGTCCATGTCCACGGAATTGGCTTCCCAGCCGCCGCGGGAAAGTTGCCGCCAGCCGATCTGGGTGGACAGGTCCAGGTACACGCGGAAGTCCTCCGCCGGGTCGTCGTAGAAGGTGCCCAGCCAGTGGCCGGCGCGCGGCACCAGGCACACCGCGTCGGTGTCGGCCCAGTGGCCGTGGCCCGGGCGCGAGACCAAGGAGCCGGCGGGCTGGTAGATCCAATGGCCGTGGTCATCCGCTCCCAGATAGTGCCCGGGAACCACCCAGTGCGGGGCCCCGTTGTACTTCCAGGCCCGGGCCACCACGATGTCGCCGGGGACGGCGCCGGCCAGGTCCCGGGGCAGGTTCGCGGGTACAGGTGCTGCGGCGCTCACAGCTGCGGAATCTGCCCGGTGGGCATCTCGGCCCCGGGCAGCGGACGGGCGAAGGGGACCTTGGTGCCCAGCACCTGGGCCAGGGTGTCGTTCGCGATCCGGTCGGCGGTCAGCCCCACCCGCTCCATGACCTGGTCGCGGGTGCCGTGGGCCAGGAACTCGGTGGGCAGGCCGACCTCATTCAGGGCCGTGTCCACGCCGGCCGCGCGCATTTCCTGGCGGATGCGCGAGCCCACGCCTCCGGCGCGGACCCCGTCCTCGACGCAGACGACGATGCGGTGCCGGGCGGCCAGGCCGATGATGGAGCGCGGCACCGGCAACACCCAGCGCGGGTCGACCACCGTGACGGTGATGCCCTGGGCGTTCAGCCGGGCCGCGACGTCCAGGCAGAGTTCGCTCATGGCGCCCACCGAGACGATGAGCACGTCGCGTTCCTCGCCGGCACCGAGCTTGGCCAGGATGTCCACGCCGTCGTGCAGGCGCGCGGTGGCCACGATCTCCGGGCCCACGTTGCCCTTGGAGAAGCGCACGACCGAGGGCGCGTCGGAGATGGCCACGGCCTCGCGCAGTTCCTCGCGCAGCCGCACCGCGTCGCGCGGGGCGGCCAGGTGGAGGTTCGGGACGATCTGCATCAGCGCCATGTCCCACATGCCGTGGTGGCTGGGCCCGTCCGGTCCGGTGACCCCGGCGCGGTCAAGGACCACGGTGACCCCGGCCTTGTGCAGGGCGACGTCCATGAGCAGCTGGTCGAAGGCCCGGTTCAGGAACGTCGCGTAGACGCACACCACCGGGTGCAGGCCGCCGAAGGCCAGGCCCGCGGCGGAGGTCATGGCGTGCTGCTCGGCGATCCCCACGTCCAGCACCCGCTCGGGGTGCCGCTCGGACATGGTCTTCAGGCCCACCGGCTGCAGCATCGCGCCGGTGATGGCCACGATGTCCTTGCGTTCATCGGCGATGTCGGCGATTTCCTCGCCGAAGACCGAGGTCCAGGAGCGTGCCGAGGCCTTGGAGACCGGTTCGCCGGTCTGCGGGTCGATGACCCCCACCGCGTGGAACTGGTCGGCCTCGTCGGCGCGGGCCGGGGCGTAGCCGCGGCCCTTCTCGGTCAGTGCGTGCACCAGGACGGGTCCGCCGAAGTTGCGGGCCTGCTGCAGCGCCTGGTCGACGGCGGCCTGGTTGTGCCCGTCGATGGGGCCGATGTACTTCATTCCCAGGTCCTCGAAGAGGCCTTGGGGCGCCCACCAGTCCTTGATGCCCTTCTTGGTGGCATGTAGGGACTTGTAGGTGAACTGGCCCACGGGGCCGGAATCCTTCAGGCGGGTCTTGAGCCTGTCCATGGTGTTCTCGTAGGCAGGGTGCGTGCGGAACATGTCCAGGCGCTGGCGCAGCCCCGCCAGCTGGTCGGCGAGCCCGCCGATCGTCGGGGCGTAGGAGCGTCCGTTGTCGTTGACCACGATGACCACGCGGCGGTCCTTGTCGGCGGCGATGTTGTTCACGGCCTCCCAGGCCATGCCGCCGGTCAGCGCGCCGTCGCCGACCAGGGCCACGACGTAGCGGTCGGCTTCCCCGGTGAGCTTGCGGGCGCGGGAGATCCCGTCGGCCCAGGACAGCGAGGAGGAGGCATGGGAGGACTCGACGATGTCGTGCACCGATTCGGCGCGCTCCGGGTAGCCGGAGAGCCCGCCCTGCTGGCGCAGCGTGGAGAAGTCCTGGCGTCCGGTCAGCAGCTTGTGCACGTAGGACTGGTGCCCGGTGTCAAAGATGATGGAGTCGGTGGGTGAATCGAAGACCCGGTGGATGCCCAGGGTCAGCTCGACCACGCCGAGGTTGGGGCCCAGGTGGCCACCGGTGCGTGCCACGTTCTTGATCAGGAAGGACCGGATTTCCTTGGCCAACTGGTGCATTTTAGCCGCGTCCAGGCCACGAAGGTCCCGCGGTTCCTTGATGGTCGGAAGCAGTGGCACGGAGGCAATCCTTTCAAGATGGCAAATACCCGTTCAATCTTACCGCTCGTCCCTTGCCGCCGGGCACCATGGCGGTGCACGCCACATCGCCGCTCCCCCGGGGGCGGCGGCGGGCCCCTCCTTCCACCTGCTGCGCGGGGCGGCGGCGAAGGTCCCGGAAATCCACCGGACGGTACACGACTCAGATCGATTGCCGGTAGCCGAAGAACTCGTGGTCGTTGTTGTAGCCGCCCTCGCCACCGCCGAATTGCCCGAAGTCCTCCACGAATTCAATGCCCTTGATCCATTTCACGAGCTTGAAGCCGAGTTGGACCTCGTTGCGCAGCCGCAGCGGGGCACCATGGCCGAAGGACAGTGCTTCGTCGTTCATGTCGTAGGCCAGCATCGTGAGTTGGTAGCGCATCTGCTCGATGGGCTGGGCATCGTAGTAGATCCCGCCGTCCGGTCCCTCGGCGAAGGAGTAGAAGATCACCCATTTCGCCTTCGGATCCGGGCGGACCAAATCAAGGATGGCGCCCATGGACACCCCTCCCCACTTGGCGACGCCGGACCAGCCCTGGATGCAGAAGTGCTGGGTGATCTGCTCATGGTGATCCAGTGCCCGCAATTCCTGAAGGCTCAGCGAAACCGGGTTCTCCACCAGCCCGGAGATCTGCAGCCGGTAGTCGGCAAAGCCTGAATTACGCAGCTGCTGGTAGTCCTCGCCCACCGGGTACTTGCCGTTGTGCCACAGGTAGGGGGAAATGTCCTTTTCGGTGTACTGGCCAGGCTTCGAATCCAGGTGCTCGAAGAGGCGCTGCACGGGCCCGATGAGCGCGTACCCCACACGCTGGACCACCCGCGGGTGCCGGTAGGTGAAGGGGGTGGCCGCCACCCAGAACGCCGTCATGAGAGCCAGCGAGAGCGCGAAGATCCAGAAGCCGGCCCACCCGTGCGGCTCGTTCCTGTTGGCATACATCATGTTCAGGTTGTGCAGCGCATCGGTGGCGATGACCAGCGACACGTGCATCACGATGAACACCAGGAACCACACCAGGACCAGGAAGTGCAGGGAACGGGCCACCTGGATGCTGAAGAACCTGCTGATCCACCGGAACTTGGTGGACAGGGCCGGGGACATGCCCAGCCCGGTGAGAAGGGCCAGTGGTGCGGCGATGAACACCGTGACGAAGTAGGCCAACATCTGAAGGGAGTTGTACCCGGTCCAGGCGTGGTCGGCGGGCCAGTCCAGGGACAGGTACTGCACGGCGACCGAGACGGCGTGGGGGAAGACCTCCCAGCTGGTGGGAACCAAGCGCAGCCAGCGTCCGGAGCTGAACAGCAGGATGTAGAACACGATCCCGTTGGCCAGCCACAGCGTGTCCATGCCCAGGTGCCACCAGCGGGCCAGCCCGATCGAGTGCCGCCGTCCGGGCAGCCCCAAGGAATCGGGCAGGGTGATCGAGTCTTCCTTGGCGGTGTACAGCGGGTCGGCCGGGACGGGCTTCTGCACCCTGAACCAGTCCTTGCCTGGTGTGGAGTGCCGGGTCCAATACAGCCGGGGGTGGTCGGCGATGATCGTCACCCCGGAGCGGATGATCGGGATGAGGAGCAACATGTTCAAGAAGTGCTGCCAGCCGACCCACGGAGGGAAGCCCGCGCCCGCCTCGGCACCGGCGGGCAGCACGGTGCCGGGGTGTTCGTTGATGAAGTCCGCGACCCCCGGGGTGGTGCGCAGACCCTTGGCCACGGCGACCGCACCCAACAGCACCACGAAACCCAGCGGCACCAGCCACAGCAGGTTCAGCCAGCGGTCGCGGCCCACCCGCACCCGGGGAGCGACTCCGTATTGCGCAGGAACTCCGCCGGCCCAGGATTCGTCGACCACGTCGAGGGGCTTCCTGGAGAGTTGCTCGTCGAATCCCCCGGCCGCATGGTCGGGTTTTGGCCTGCTCACGGCATGTCCCGTACGGCGTCGACAGGTCGGGACGCGGGGCGCGGCCGCACGGAGTTGGAACTGTTGAACGATGGCACGAAGTACCTCCCGGGCGGGATTCAAGCGCTTCACACGCGTCGCGCCTGCGGCCGCCACCTTCAGCATAGGTGCCCCTGGAGGGCCCGGACCATAGGATGGAGGTGAAAGACAGGCCGGCCCCCGGCCCCGACCACCAGCAAAGGATCTGCCGCCGTGCCGGAGAAGAAACCCCATGTCCTCTTTGTCTGCAACACCAACGGCGGCAAGTCCCAGCTCGCCGCCGCCTTGCTGCGCCAGGCGGCGGGAGAGCGCGTCCAGGTATTCTCCGCCGGCCTGATCCCGGCACTCCACATCAACGAATTGGCCGCAGAGGTGGTCGCCGAGGTCGGCGCGGACATGCGTGCCGAGGTTCCCACCGCCTTGACCGAGGAGGCCCTGCGTGCCGCGGACCGGGTCGTCATCGTGGGCGAAGCACAGGTCCCGGAGCTGGAGGGCGTCGCCATGGAACGCTGGGTGCCGGGCGAGGCGCCCAGCGGTCTGGCCACCGAGCGCGAACGCATGGCGTTTCTGCGTGACGACCTGGCTGCCCGGGTTGCGGCCCTGAACGCAGAGCTTGGATCCACAAGCCACTGATTCCCCGCGCGCGGCCGGTCGGGATCGCGGGGCCCGTCTCAGCGCTCGGCGGGGCCTTCGTCCCGGCGGGGGTCGCGAACCTGTTCCTGCCGGCCATCATCGGCGTCCAGCCCACGGTTTGTCCCGGCGTCTGGGTCTTGGTCAAGCGACCGGTCATCCGAGTCCGGATCGAGCGTCCGGGCATGCCTGGCCCGTTCGCGGGCGCTGGATCGCGCGGACTCGGCGTCGTCGCTGAGATTCCGGGCTTCGCCCTGGAGGCGGTCGGCATCAACCCGCGCCTGCTGCGCTTCGGCATCCGCCCGGGCCGCCCGGGCGTCTTTTTCCCGCGCGTCCAGTTCTTCCTCCGCGGCCGCCTCGCGGAGGGTTTGGGCCTGTTCGAGGTCTTTCTCCCTCTTCCGTCGCTGCGCGAAAAACAGCGCCAAGCCAAGGAGTGCCAGGACGACTACTACGACGACGATGATCCACACCAGCTGGCCCGAATCCATGATGTTCGACCTCATTCCAATGGTGTCAAGGGGTGTAGGTCCAGTAAAGCCCAAAGCCGGGACGATTGCCATAAGAATGCACCTTGCCGGCGCTGCGACGAGGGGCGGCGGGAGGGGCCGTGAAGTTAACGCCGCAAGGGCGGGCCGTTCCGGATTTCTCCGGTCCGACCCGCCCTTGCGAGCGTGGATCTTCGCTGGCTAAATTAGCTGGCGGAGATCTGACGCAGGACGTACTGCAGGATGCCACCGTTGCGGTAGTAGTCTGCTTCGCCCGGGGTGTCGATGCGCAGGACGGCATCGAAGGAGACGGTCTTGCCGTCTTCCGCCACGGCGGTGACCTTCAGGGTCTTGGGGGTGGTGCCGTTGTTGAGTTCGGTCACTCCCTCGACGGAGAAGGTCTCGGTGCCGGTCAGGCCCAGGGTCTCGGCGTTTTCGCCGGCCGGGAACTGCAGCGGAAGAACGCCCATGCCGATGAGGTTTGAGCGGTGGATGCGCTCGAACGACTCGGTGATGACGGCCTTGACGCCCAATAGCGCGGTGCCCTTGGCTGCCCAGTCACGCGAGGAGCCCGAACCGTATTCCTTGCCACCCAAGACAACCAGCGGGGTGCCGGCTTCCTTGTAGTTCTGCGCAGCGTCGTAGACGTAGGCCTGCGGAGCACCTTCCTGGGTGAAGTCGCGGGTGAAGCCACCCTCGACGTTGTCCAGGATCTGGTTGCGGATACGGATGTTCGCGAAGGTGCCGCGAATCATGACCTCGTGGTTACCACGGCGCGAGCCGTAGGAGTTGAAGTCCTTGCGGTCCACGCCATTGGCCAGCAGGTACTGGCCGGCCGGGGAATCGGACTTGAAGGAACCCGCCGGGGAGATGTGGTCGGTGGTGACCGAATCGCCCAGCTTCAGCAGCACGCGGGCGCCGGAGATGTCCTCCACCGGTGCCGGGGTTGCGGTCATGCCTTCGAAGTATGGGGGCTTCCGAACATAGGTCGAATCCTCGGCCCACTCGAAGGTGTTGCCTGCCGGGGTGTCGAGCGCCTTCCAGCGATCGTCGCCGTCGAAGACACCTTCGTAACCCTTGGCGAACATGCCCTCATCGATGGAGGAATCCATCGTTGCCTGAACCTCGGTCGGAGTCGGCCAGATGTCCTTGAGGAACACCTCGTTGCCGTCCGTGTCGGTGCCCAGGGAATCGGTTTCGAAGTCGAAGTCCATGGTGCCGGCCAGGGCGTAAGCGATGACCAATGGCGGGGAAGCCAAGTAGTTCATCTTCACGTCCGGGTTGATGCGGCCTTCGAAGTTGCGGTTACCCGAGAGCACAGCGGTTGCGGAGAGGTCGTGGGCCTGGATGGCCTCGGAGATCTCAGCGTCCAGCGGGCCGGAGTTGCCGATGCAGGTTGCGCAGCCGTAGCCCACGACGAAGAAGCCAAGCTTCTCCAGGTACGGCATGAGGCCGGACTTTTCGTAGTACTCGGTGACGACCTTGGAGCCCGGGGCGACCGAAGTCTTGACCCACGGCTTGGACACCAGACCCTTTTCCACTGCCTTGCGTGCCAGCAGAGCTGCGGCAAGCATGACCGAGGGGTTGGAGGTGTTGGTGCAGGAGGTGATCGAAGCAATCGAGACCAGACCGTGGTCGATGGAGAAGCTTGTTCCATCGGCCTTGGTGACCTCAACGGACGTCGACGGGCGACCGATGTTCAGTTCGTCGGCTGCACCAGCGGCGTAGTTGTGGATGTCCTTGCGGAACTGTTCCTTCGCGCTGGAAAGCTCGATGCGGTCCTGCGGACGCTTCGGACCGGCGATGGAGGGAACCACCGTCGAGAGATCGAGTTCGAGGAACTCGGAGAAGCGGATCTCGCGATCGGCGTCGTGCCACATGCCCTGTTCCTTGGCGTAGGCCTCTACGAGGTCCACGTTTTCCTGGGAACGGCCGGTCAGGCGCAGGTAGTCAAGGGTGACGTCATCGATCGGGAACATGGCCGCGGTGGAACCGAATTCCGGGGACATGTTGCCGATGGTGGCGCGGTTTGCCAACGGAACCTGGGCAACGCCTTGGCCGTAGAACTCTACGAACTTGCCGACAACGCCGTGCTTGCGCAGCATCTCGGTGATGGTGAGCACCACGTCGGTTGCGGTGGCACCGGCGGGGATCGAGCCGTTGAGCTTGAAGCCGACCACGCGCGGGATGAGCATGGAGACGGGCTGGCCGAGCATTGCTGCCTCGGCCTCGATGCCGCCAACGCCCCAGCCCAGCACGCCCATGCCGTTGACCATGGTGGTGTGGGAGTCGGTGCCGACGCAGGTGTCGGGGTATGCGCGAAGCACGCCATTGACTTCGCGGGTCATCACGGTGCGAGCCAGGAACTCGATGTTGACCTGGTGCACGATGCCGGTTCCCGGGGGAACTACCTTGAAGTCGTCAAATGCGGTCTGGCCCCAGCGCAGGAACTGGTAACGCTCCCCGTTGCGCTGGTATTCGATTTCCATGTTGCGCTCGAGGGCACCGGCGTTGCCGGCGACGTCGATCTGCACGGAGTGGTCGATGACCATTTCGGCAGGAGCCAACGGGTTCACCCGAGTCGGGTCTCCGCCAAGTTCCTTGACTGCCTCGCGCATGGTGGCGAGGTCGACGATGCAGGGAACACCGGTGAAGTCCTGCATCAAGACGCGTGCAGGGGTGAACTGGATTTCGGTGTTCGGTTCGGCATTTGCATCCCACTGGCCCAGGGCCCTGACGTGGTCTGCAGTGATGTTCGCACCGTCTTCGGTGCGAAGCAGGTTCTCCAAAAGAACCTTGAGGCTGTACGGAAGGCTTTGCGCACCTTCGACGGCGTTCAGCCGGTAAATTTCATATTCGTTGCCATTGACGTCCAATACGCCCTTGGCCCCAAAGCTGTCCACATTGCTCACTGGGACTCCTCTCGCCGGATTTTTCATCTTCGTTGCACGCCCACAAGGAAGTCCAGTTAGGCGGTCCTAACTGAGTTCGGCTTGTGGTTTATTGCGGCAGAGCTATAGACAGTCTATCCCCCGCCGCCCATTGGACCCCGCCAACCCGACATTTTCGGGCCGAGCGGAGTCACATCATCGCTTAGCGGCGGACGAACATACCCACGGTCTCCATGTGGTGCGTGTGCGGGTAAAGGTCCAATACCTCGACCTGGTCCAAGCGGAACCCCGAGGCCATGAGATCGGCCGTGTCGCGGGCAAACGATGCAGGATCGCACGAAACATAGGAGATCTTTTTGGCGCCCGAACGAACCATCGCCGAAACGGCCGCCTTGCCGGCACCGGTGCGCGGTGGGTCAAGCACAATCGAATCCAGTTTGGCCTTGCGCGTGTTCAATTCCTTCGACAAGGTTTTCTCGACACGCCCCTGGGAAATGACCGCCTGCGGGAACTCACGCAAATTCTTCAGCGCATCCTTGCTGGTGCCCGGCGCACCCTCGATGGACAGCACCATCCCGTCATCGCCCACGGCCTGGGCCAGCGGGGCGCTGAACAGCCCGGCACCGGCGTAGAGGTCGGCAATGCGCTCCCCGTAGGCCGGCGCCAGCTGGCCCATGACCCGCTGGACCAGCGCCTCGGGGGCCAGCCGGTGGATCTGCCAGAAACCCTCGCCGGTGATGCGGTAGTCGCGCCCGGCCACGGATTCGGAAAGCCAGGTCCGCCCGCGCAGCCGCTGCAGCGCACCGCGCCCGTCGGCCGCGGAACCGCCGACCTGGGTCAGCGCCGCGGCGCTGATGCCCTCGGGCAGGCGCTTGGCGGCGCGCCCGGCGGCCCCGGCGACGGTGCCGTCCTCGATGAAGAGCACCAGGACCCCGGGCTCCCCGCCCGAGCCCACGGCAACCTCGATGCGGCCGATGCCGGCCAGCGGCAGCTTCCAGAGCTCCAGTTCGTTGATCCGGGCGTGGGCCAGCGGCATGTCGTGGACGGGGACCAGGTCGTTGGAGCGGAAGGGGCTCATGGCCAGCCGGCCCTTGGAATCCACCGCGAAGGCCGTGCGCGTGCGCCAGCCCAATCCGTCCGCCGCCTCGCCCTCCGGGGCGCGCACCTCGGTGAAGCCGTGTTCGGCCACGTCGATGCCGCCCAGGCGCTGCATCTGCTCGACGAAGATCTGTCCCTTGATGCCGCGCTGGGCGTCCAGGGAGATGTGGCCGAATTCGGCCCCGCCCACCGGCAGCACGCCGCGTGAGGCAGCCTGCAGGGAGTCTGCCTGGGACCAGAAGTGCGGCACCCGGTGTTCGGAGGCCTCGTGGACCTCGACGACGTCGCCGCGCCAGAAGCGGGCCTTCTCGCCTTCGTCGCGCACGGCAACCGACACCAGCTCGCCCGGGATGCCGTGGCGTACGAAGATCACCCGACCCTCGTGGCGGGCGACGGTGTGGCCGCCGTGGGCAGGCGCGTCCAGGCGCACCTTCAGGATGTGTTCTTGCGTGCTCATGGCATGTCTTTCGGCTTGGAAATCGGGGTTGTTGTTGAGTGTGTCTTGGACTGTGCGCCGGCCGAGCCCTCCTCGGTGGGTCCCAGGAATGTCGAGACGTCGGAGGAGGCCAGGCGCCACGGCACCGAGGCCACCACGACCCCTGGCTCGTAGTGCAGGCGGTTCTTGATGCGCATGGCGGTCTGGTTGTGCACCAGCTGCTCCCACCAGCGTCCCACCACGTATTCGGGGATGTAGACGACAATCAAGTCCCGCGGTGAATCACGCTTGATCGAGCGGATGTGCTCGATCAGCGGCGCGGAGACCTCCCGGTACGGGGAGGCCAGCACCGTGATCGGCACCGGGATGCCCAGCGCCTCCCACTGCTTCAGGGTCGCCTCGGTGCGCTCCGAGTCCGCGTCCACCACGATCGCATCGAGCTTCGAGGGACGTGCGGCGCGGGCGAAGGCCACCGCGCGCAGCACCGGCTTGCGCAGCGTGGAAACCAGCACCAGGGCGTGGACCCGGGCCGGCAGGGCGGTGGCCGAGTCCTCGGCGCCGATGGCCAGTTCCGCATCGACCTGCACGTAGTGCCGGTGCAGCGAGTCCATCATGAGGAACAGCACCGCGATGCCCAGCACCGCCAGCCACGCGCCGTGGACCAGCCGGGTGCCCAGCACGATGACCAGCACCGCGGCGGTGAGCGCAAACCCCGCGAGGTTCAGCAGGCGCGAGCGGTGGATGCGGGCGCGCACCCGCTTGGCGGGGGTCTGGGCCAGTTCGCGGCCCCAGTGCCTGATCATGCCCAGCTGGCTCAGGGTGAAGGACACGAACACGCCCACCACGTAGAGCTGGATCAGGGTCGGCACGTGGGCGTCGAACACCCAGATGAGCACGATGGCGGCAATGGCCAGGGCCAGGATGCCGTTGGAGAAGCCGAGCCTGTCGCCGCGGGTGCGCAGCTGCCGGGGCAGGTAGCCGTCGGTGGCCAGGTGCGAGGCGAGGTTGGGGAAGGAATTGAAGGAGGTGTGCGAGGCCAGCAGCAGCACCGCGACCGTCAGCCCCAGCACCAGGTACAGGCCGATGGACTGGGGCCCGAAGATCGCCTCGGCCAGCTGCCCGAGGACCGGATGCTGGATGTAGTCCGCGGGAATCGGCCCGCCGTCCAGGCTCAGGCCGGTGGCGGGGTCCTCGACCACGTGGACCTGCGCGGCGCGGGCCAGGTACATGGTCCCCAGCGTCAGCGCGCCGGCAATGAGGCCCAGCAGCAACAGCACGATCGCCGCGTTGCGGGCCTTGGGCGCGGCCAGCGTGTGCACGTTGGAGATCGGCACCTCGACGCCGGTCAGCGCGGCGGACCCGGTGGAGAAGGCGCGCAGCACCAGCAGCGCCCCGGCCAGGCCCGTGAGCCCGTGCGGGTAGTTCGGGTCCGGGACGACCTCGAAGCCTGCGCTCGGGGCGGTGCCCAGGGTGCCGGTGGCGGCCAGGATCCCGCCGGCGGCCAGCATCACCAGGACCACACCGATGAAAAGGTAGACGGGAGCGGCATTGCCGATCTTGGACCGGCCCCGCCCGCGCAGGTTCAGCACCGTCAGGACCACGACGCCGGCCGTGGCGATCCACGCCTGGCTCCCGGCCATCGCGGGGAACGCGGCGACCACGTAGTGCGAGGCCGAGGAAATCGACACGGCCACGGTCAGCACGAAGTCGACCAGCAGGGCGGCGGCCACCGTCGTCCCGGCCCGCGGGCCGAGGTTGACGGAGGCGATCTCGTAGTCGCCGCCGCCGGAGGGGTAGGCCTTCACCGACTGGCGGTAGGAGGCGATGATGACCAGCATGACGACCATGATGGCCAGGCCCACCGAGGGCGAGAAGGCCATGGCGCCCAGCCCGGCCAGCGCCAGGGTGAGTATGACCTCGTCGGGCGCGTAGGCGATGGAGGAGAGCGCGGAGGCGGAGAAAATGGGCAGCGCAAGGCGCTTGCGCAGCGGGGCCTGCTTCAGGCGCTCGGTCCTGAAGGGGCGCCCCACCAGAATCCGCTTCAAGGCGTCGAGGAATGAAAGCACGATCCAAAGCTAGCCCCCTTTGCCCGCACCTGTCATACACCACACCGTCGGGGGCGACGTGAACAATCCCGCATCGGGGAGGCGAATCGTGAAACACTGGTGTACGAACCGTGCCGCGGAGCACCGCGGGCACTTGGTGGGAACACAAAGGATGGATCATGGCGCACTTCGTCATCATGGGTTGCGGACGGGTGGGCGTGACCCTGGCCCACACGCTCGACGACGCCGGGCACTCGGTGGCGATCATCGACCAGGACGACCGCGCTTTCCGCCGTCTGCGCCGCAACTTCTCCGGCCTGAAGGTCTCCGGTGTCGGATTCGACAGGGAAACCCTGGAGCGGGCCAACATCTCCGAGGCCTACGCCTTCGCCGCGGTCTCCAGCGGCGACAACTCCAACATCCTGGCCACCCGGGTGGCCCGCGAGACCTACCACGTCCCGCACGTCGTGGCCCGGATCTACGACCCGGGACGGGCCGAGATCTACCAGCGCCTGGGCATCCCGACGGTCGCGGCGGTGCGCTGGAGCTCGGACCAGGTGCTGCGCCGGATCCTGCCCGAGCACTCGCTCCACGGGGACTACCGCGAGGCCTCCGGCCGGCTGATCCTCGGCGAGGTGAACATCCACGAGGGCTGGTTCGGCTACGGGCTCGAGGAGCTCGAGGCCGCGGCCCCGATCCGCATCGCCTACCTCTCGCGCTTTGGCGAGGGCGTGCTGCCGGTGCCCGGCATGCGCCTGCAGCAGGGCGACATCGTCCACGCCATGATGCCGGTCAACGCCGACAAGGACATCCAGAAGATCCTCTCGGTCGCACCCAAACCAACCACGGAGCAAAACACGTAATGAAGGTCATGATTGCCGGAGCAGGGTCGGTGGGCAGCTCCATCGCCAAGGAATTGATCAGCCACGGGCACGAGGTGCTGCTCATCGACGAGAAGCCCGAGGTCGTCTCGCGCGCCGGGGTGCAGGGCGCCCGCTGGCTGTTCGGGGACGCCTGCGAACTTTCTGTGCTCAAGGAAGCCAAGCTCGAGGAGGTCGACGTGGTGGTCTCCGCCACGGGCGACGACAAGGTCAACCTGGTGGTTTCCCTGCTGGCCAAGAGCGAATTCGGCGTCGGGCGCACCGTGGGCCGGGTGAACAACCCGAAGAACGACTGGATGTTCGACGACGCCTGGGGCGTCGACGTCGCGGTGAGCACCCCGCGGCTGATGACGGCCCTGGTCGAGGAGGCGGTGGAGATCGGCGACCTGGTGCGCCTGATGACGCTGCAGTCCGGGGTGGTCTCGATGGTGGAGTTCACCGTGCCGCATGACTCGACGATGATCGGGCGCACCATCGGCTCGGTGCCGTGGCCCACCGAGGCCACGGTCGTGGCGATCCTGCGCGACGACGTGCCGCTGGCGCCCAGCCAGGACGACGTCATCGAGGGCGGGGACGAGCTGTTCTTCGTGACCACGATCGTGGCCGAGGACCAGCTTCGCACCGTGCTGCGCGACTCGCGCATCGATTACTAGCCGCTTCGGGCCGTGAGCCGGGGCGGGCCCCGGATTAGGCCGGCTAGGCGACCGTTCCGGGCCTCGGCCCGCCGGTCGCTTCCTTCTGCGGCCGGGAGATCATCCAGGCGACCCACAGTCCCGCCGCATAGAGCGGCACTCCCATGGCCAGGCGCGCAGCGCCCAGGGCCGGGACATTGTCGGCGAAGTACAGCGGCACCTGGACCGCCAGCCGGGCGGCAAAGACCGCCACCACGATCCACGTCGCCCACGCGTATTGGCGGGCACGGAGCTTGTTTGCCCGCCACTGCATGTTTTCCGAGCGGATGAATCCGAAGATCACGCCCATCAGCGGCCAACGGACCGCGATGGAGACGACCAGCGCGCCGCCGTAGGCCAGGTTCGTGTAGAAGCCGGGGACGTAGTAGTCCTTCGCCTCCCCGGTGACCCGGGAGAAGATCGCGCAGATCGCCACGCCGGCCAGGCCGGTCAACGCCTGGGTGAGCGTCCCGCGGCGCACCAGGCGCAGCACCGTGAACACCAGGGCCACGGCGACCGAGGCGATCAGGGCCGTGTTCAGCTGCTGCCACAGGGTGAAGATCACCAGGAAGACCAGGCCCGGGAGCAGCGACTCGATGAGCCCGCGCACCCCGCCGATGGTCTTGAGCACGTCGATCTGCCCGTCGTGGCGGCGTTCGATGCCGGCGTTGGCGCCGATGCGCCGGGCCACATCCTCGGCGCCGGGACCGTTCTGCTGCGGCCGGGGCGTTTCTTCGTTCTGCTCGCTCATTGCGATCCGTTGTCCTTGGGGCTGCTCGTGGGCGGGATGGGGGCGGTGCGTGGCGCTAGCGGGCCGTGCGTTCGGGCAGGATCTCGTAGCGCGGGTTGAAGACCGTGGGCACCGAGTCAAGCGGCGCAACCATGCCCTCGTAGCTGATCCGGGAGCCGGCCACGAGTCCCGGGACCCGTCGCTGCCCCACGAAGACCAGGCGCAGGTGCGGCACCGCGCTCCGGCGGCCCCCCGGCGGCGCCGGATGGTCAACGACCGTCACGGTGAAGGAGGGGGCCTGGGCCCGGGGCAGGATCGTCATGGATTCGACGTAGCCGCGGTGGGAGATGCGCCCGCGCGCCGGAAGCTCGGCCAGGGACGCGAGGCGCTGGATGCCGGCGCCCGCGGGTTCGCCGGGCTGCTTGATGGCTTCGACCCGGGACGACTGCGACCGCTTGGTCTTCACCGGCTTGTCCTTGGGCACCGAATCAGCCGATCTGCGTGATTTCCGGACCGCGTTCGGGACGCTCGGTGCCGGGGGCCTGGTCGGCCGCATCGGGACGGGCCAGCGCACCGGAGGGCACCGTGAGCGGCAACAGCTCGGTCGGCGGCATCGGCGTGTCGCCGCGCACCACCACGACCTGCGCCAGGGCGTCTTCCATGGTCTTGGACTCGGTCGTGTCGGTCAGTGCTGCACCGCCGATGACGGCGCGGAGGAACCAGCGAGGCCCGTCGACGCCCAGGAAGCGCAGGGCCACGTGGCCCTGGCGTCCGTCGGGGGCGGTCTGCGGGACGCGGGCCAGCAATTCGTTGCCGAAGCGGCCGGGGACCATTTCGGTTTCCCCGCCCTGGTCCGCGATTCCGGTGGCGATCTGGGTGGAGATGCCCGGCCACAGGTCATCTGACTTGGGTGCGGCGAACACCTGGAGCTGCATGCGCGAGCCGCCGATTTCCAGGGCAACGGCAATGACGCGCTGCGTGGACTCCTCGACCTCGAGGCGCAGCTGCAATCCGGGGACCGGCTTGATCAGCAGTGCCCCCAGGTCCAGGTAGCCGTCGCGGTCCTCGAAGTCGTCCCCGTCAAAGGGCCCCTCGGTGCGTGCCGCTGCCGCTGCCGTGGGCGCGGAATCGGCCGCGGCAGCGGGGCCGCCCTGCGCCGCAGCCTCGGGGGCGTCTGCCGGGGTCTCCCCCGCCGCTTGCCTGGCCTCGTCGGAGGCCGCGGCGTTGAGTCCTGCGATGGTCTGCTCGGGCTGCGCTTCGGCGACGGCCTTCTTCTTACGCTTGAAAATCATGGCAGTTGCTTTCTTGCTGTATCGACCGTGAGATTTCGGTGGAAGGGCCTAGTGGCTGCTGTTGGCGGTTTCGAAACCACCGGTGGAGCCAAAGCCGCCGGCGCCGCGCGCGGAGTCGTCAAGGTCCTGGACCTGGACGAAGTGGGCCCGCTCGACCTTCTGGATCACCAGCTGGGCGATGCGGTCCCCGCGCTTGAGCACGATCGGGGTGGTTGCATCCGTGTTCAACAACGTGACCTTCAACTCACCACGGTACCCGGCGTCCACGGTTCCCGGCGCATTGACCACGGTCAGGCCGTGCTTGGTGGCCAGGCCCGACCGCGGGTGGATCAGCCCCACGTAGCCCAGCGGCAATGCCAGGGAGACACCGGTGGGAACCAGGGACCGCTGCCCCGGCGCCAGCGTCACGTCCTCGCGGGCGCAGAGATCGGCTCCCGCATCGCCCTCGTGTGCATAGCTCGGAACCGGCAGGTCCGGGTCAAGCATTTTCAGGGCGATATCGACTCTCGATTCGGACATGTATTTTTCCACTCCAGGGGGTTCGGGATTGAGGTTCGGGCCGCTGCACGGCCTCGGGCGTTCCCCGTTAACTCTAGTCCCTCGCGCTCCCCTGCGCTGGCCGGGAAGAGACACCCAACCGCCTATGCTTGTGGGTATGGCCGAGAACCCTTCACCAATGCACCCCGCCCCTGCCCACTTTAGAGAAAAGCTGTGGCCGTCCTGGTGGATCTGGCTCGTGACGCTGGGCCTGGGCGGCACCGCCGCCGTCGCATTCATGCCGGTGGGCGTCGGCTGGGGAGTCGTTGCCGGGATCATCGCCCTGGGCCTGATCGCCTTTGCCCTGGTCATGAGCACCCCCACGATCGAGGTGGGCCAGGACACCGTGCGCGTGGGCCGTGCCACGATTGAACGCGAATTCATCGGAGACGTCACCGGCTACCGCGGGGCGGCCGCCTACCACCAACGCGGCCCGGGCCTGAACGGGATCGCCTTCATGTGCATCCGCGGCTGGATCGACCCGGTGGTCCGGATCCAGATCACCGACGAGCGCGACTCCACCCCGTATTGGCTGGCCTCGACCCGCCGGCCCGAGGAGCTCACCGCGGCCCTCGGCGGAGTCATGGTGCAGTACCGCGAACCGGTGGAAACCAGCGAAGCAGAGGCAGGCAGCTCCCCCGACATCGCCGACGAGCCCGGCACCGCATAGGCCCTAGCGCCCCGAAAGTTGCGAAAAACGCCCGCCACCGGCCTCCGCCCGCTTTCAAGGGGCGTTTCCGGTGGCGGGCGTTGCGCTGTGCCTCAGCCCTCGCAGTCGGTGCAGAAGAGCAGGCCGTCCCTTTCCAGGGCGATCTGCGAGCGGTGCCGCACCAGGAAACAGGAGGCACAGGTGAACTCGTCCGCCTGCGCGGGCATCACCATGACCGCAAGTTCTTCGCCGGAGAGGTCGGCACCGGGCAGCTCATAGCTGTCGGCCAGGGCCGCCTCGTCTTCGTCGATGAGGTTCGAGGCGTTGGTGTTGGTGTTGCGCTGGGCCTTCAGCTCGGGCAGGGCCTCGGGCTTCTCGTCCTCTTCGGCATGCTTCCGAGGTGCATCGTAGTCGGTTGCCATAATTGCTGCTTCACACTCCGCTTGGTTCAAGCTGTTGTTCGTATCGGGTCGCCCCGGGTTCCGGTTCCGGCCCCCTGGTCAACCCACGCGTTTGGATGCGCTTATGATTCAACGCAGAATGACGCATTTTTGTGCCCGGCCGGGAACCGACTGTTCATCATTGCACCTTCGGGTGCAAAGACGGGATTTTTTACCCGCTTTTACCGATTTTTGCGCATCCCCGTGGGAATAATCATGAAGCCGGTCCGCGCCACACCAATGCACCTCTTAGGTAATTGACCCTGCAGGTGGCAGAGTTTTAGTCATAACACGACGGTTTGTGGAGGATAGTCATGCGTCAACTCCGACTGGTGGGAATCCACGAGAACGGTGAGAGCCTGCACCTGAGCAGCGAGGACGGGAACAGTTTTGTGTTGCCCGTCGATGAAGCGCTGCGCAGTGCATTGACTCGAGCAGCCCGGGCCGATCGTTCGGAGGCGCAGGCCGCGCCGTTGTCGCCCCGCGACATCCAGGCCCGGATCCGTTCCGGCGCCACGGCGGAGGAAGTGGCGGCCATTTCCGGCATGTCCCTGGAGCGCATCATGCGCTACGAGGGCCCGGTGTTGGCCGAGCGCGAATACATCGCCTCCCAGGCACGCAATGTGGAGGTCTCGGCCCCGCAGACCCATGACGGCTACCGCAGCATCTTCGGCGAGGAGCCGGCCAACCTCGGCGAGATGGTCGCCTACCGCGTCCACTCCCTGGGCATCGACGGCGAGTCCCTCGCCTGGGACGCCTGGCGTGCGGCCGATGGTTCCTGGGACGTCGTGGCCACCTTCGACCTGCCCGAAACGGACGCGAGCATCGCCCTTGACGCGGGCGCCGAGGAATCCGCGGCCCGGTGGTCCTTCCACCCCAACCGCAAGTCGCTGCAAAACGCGAACCGCTGGGCCCAGGTCCTCAGCGAACTTGAACCGCTCGACGCGCCCGTGGGCGCCCGCCGGCTGACCGCCGTCGCCGATGACCCCTTTGACGTCGAGGCCGACGGGGACGACGTCGACTTCGAGGCCGCCGTGGCCGACTCCGAACAGCTCCTGGACGCGCTCAGCGCCCGCCGCGGGCAGCGCCTGGGGCTCGACGAGGAGGGCGACGACGCCCTGGCCGCGATGCTTTCCCGCTCCCCGCACCCCGAGGACGATCCGCGCCTGGCCGGCCCGAAGCCGCAGGACGACGGGCTGCCCAGGCTCTATGACGGAGTCAGCACCCGCACCACGTCCATCTCGCTGGTGCCCAACCTGCGCCCGGATGCCCCGGAATCCGGCGACGAGGCCGGGGATTCCGAACCCGCCGCCAATGACGACGAGGCCGGCGGCAAGAAGAAGGCCAAGAGGTCCTCGGTGCCCAGCTGGGACGAGATCGTCTTCGGGCGGCGCAACAACAACGACTGATCCCCTTCGGGCATTCCGCCCACGGGAAAGGCCCGGTTTTTGGCAAGGATTCCTGCCAAAAACCGGGCCTTCGCCGTTGCCCCCTACTTCCCGGCGGGGCGCACCAGGGTCAGCAACGGGACCTCGCACTCGGCGCGCGTGAGCGAGCCGTGCTGGCCGATCATGGTGAATGCCGCGGGCTTGACCCGCCGGCCGTCGAGGAATGCAATGTCCTCCGCGGCCAGGATGAGCAGGTCCCCGATGCGCTCGCGCACGTGGTCCGCAACGGGGCCGAACAGCCCCAGGTCGATGGCCTCGTCGCGGCCGAGGACCCAGGCCTTGGCGCCGAAGCGTTCCCGCCAGGCCTCGGCCACCGCCTCGCGCTGCGCCGGCGGGGTCTGGGCATGGAAATGCAATTGCACTCCCCGCGGCTCGCCGGCGGTCAGTTCGACCCCGTCCACGAGCTCCGGGAACTCGGAGTAGTCGATCCGCCATTTCTCGTCCACGTCGACCATCCCGTGGTCGGCGGTCAGCAGCAGCAGGGTGCCGGCCGGGACCCGGGCGGCCAGGGTGCGCATGACCGAGTCCAGGTCCTCGAGCGCGTTGCCCCATTGCGCCGAGTCCTTGCCGTAGCGGTGTCCGGCCTTGTCCAGCTCGTTGAAGTAGCAGTACACCAGGGCACGGGGGTTCGCCGCGAGGATCTCGCAGGTCGCGCGCACCCGCGCGTGCGGGGACTCCGCAGCCGTGAAATCCGGGCCGCGCAACGCAGCCCGGGTCAGCGCCGAATCCTTGAACTGGGACAGCGACACCGTGGCGGTGTGCACCCCGGCGGCCGCCACCTGTTCGAACACGGTTTGGTGCGGCTGCCAGGAGGTCGGGTCCAGGTCCTTGGGCCAGCCGCCCAGCTGGTTCACCACGCGGCGGCGCGCCGGATCCACGGCGTCGTAGCCCACCACCCCGTGTTGCCCGGGTGGCAGGCCGGTGCCCAGGGAGGCGAGGGAGGCCGCGGTGGTGGAGGGGAAGGACGCGAGCAGGGTCTGCGAGTTTTCCATGAGCTTGCGCAGGAACGGGGCATGTCCCCCGCGCGCCTTGAGCAGGGCCTTGCCCAGCCCGTCGACCATCACCACGGCGATGCGGTTGGCCCTCGGGAGCCCCAGGGGGTTCTCGAAGCCCTCGATGCCCAGGGCCGCCGCGGCGCTGGGCAGCAATTCGGCGATGGTCTTGCTGCCGTAGGGCGGGGCCGCCGGCAAAGCGGTGGCCGGGGTTCTGCGGGTGCTGGTTGCCACGAGGCCGTGTTCTCCCTTGTGGCCTTAGCCCTGGTGGGTGTTTCGTCCGAAGCGCGAAGAGACGCGTCCGCGCACCTCGGCGGCCGGTGCCGGTGCGGTCCGGGCCTCGGTGCCGCGGGGGGCCGAGGCGCGGCGCATGGACTTGGCGAAGCTGCGGGCGGCTGTCACGGCCTTGACGCCGTCGGCCTCGGCGCTCACGCGCAGCACCAGGTCCTCCTGCTGGGAGGTTCCGGTGTAGCCGTGGTCGGCGTCGCAGGCGGGGTCGGCACAGCCGGCCGGGGCCAGGTCGATGCGCTGGGCTCCGGCCCAGGCGATGCCTAGGGTCAGTTCCTTGACCATGTCGCCGGTGCGGTAGTTCTGCGGCTGGTGGTAGACGTAGCTGGTGGCCACGGTGGTGACCTTGGACAGCTGGACCAACTCGGTGGAGACCTGGGCCATGACTTCCTTGCCCTTCTCGTCCAGCTGCTGGTCATCGACGTGGGTGACCAACAGCACGTCCTCGGCCAGCACCAGCACGGTGATGTGGCGGTGGACCTCGTGCTGGTCGAAGTGGGTTTCCAGGTGCACCAGGTGGGCGCCTGTCTCCCGGCCGTCGAGTGCCTCGTCGATGATGTCGGCAACCATTTTGGGGTAGAACCCGGCACGGTTGAGGTCAGCTTGCAGGTCTGGGCCCGTGGCCGAAGAAAGGGGGGTCATTCCCTTAGTCTACCGAAGGGCGCGAATCGACAGATCCCGCGGGCCGTGCGCACAGCCGCCGGCCGGGTGCCCCCGTCAGCGGCTCATGGCACGGCGTGCCGAATCGGTGCGCTGCTCGGGATTTCCCAGCCACAGCTCGACCGCAAGCACCGTGGTGCCGTTGGCGGTGGCCATGACCGGGTTGATTTCCAGCAGGGACACCTCCGGGTGGTTGTCCTTCAGCGTGGCCACGCGGTTCAGCAGGTCTTCCAGGGCGCCCAGGTCCACGGCGGGCAGTCCCTGGTAGCCGCGCAGGCGCGCCGCAGCCCGGGGGGCGCCCACCAAGTCGGACAAATCGGTGTTGGTCAGCGGCGGGGTGCCGTGCGCCCAGTCGTCAAGCAGGTTCACCGCGTCTCCGGCCAGGCCGAAGGAGACCACCGGCCCCAGCAGCGGGTCCTCGACGGCTCGGATCACGCAGCCCTGGCCGGCGGGGGCCATGGGCTGGACCTCCAGGTCGCTGGCCGCGTACGGGGCCAGGACCTCGCGCATGTGCCCGATGTTCGAGCGCAGGGACGCCTCGTCGGTGATGTTCAGCCTGACCCCGCCCAGGTCCAGCCGGTGGCGCAGGTGCTCGTCGCGGGCCTTCAGCGCGACGGGGAAGCCGAGCCGCGTCGCGGCGGCCACCGCTTCCTCGGCCGTGTCGAAGCGCGCCGATTCCAGCACCCGGATCCCGTAGTGGCCCAGCAACTGCGCCGCCTTGGACTTGGGCAGGCGCAACAGGTCGACTCCCTGCACCGTGGCCAACGCGTCCTCGATGAAGTCCTCGGCCGCCGACACGTCGATGCCGGCCGGCTCCACGACCTCGCCTTGTTCGCGTGAGCGCCACGTTGCGTAGCGCACGACGGCGGCAAGCGCGTTCACCGCCACTCCCGGGCTGGAGTAGCAGGGCAGCTCGCGGGCGTTTCCTTCCTGGTCAGTCCCGGCATCGATGAGGCCATCGGCCCGGCCCGCGGCATCGATGATGCCGGGGAAGACGGCAACGACGGTTTTCCCGGCCGTCTCGGCCACCTCGCGGATGCAGGCGGCCAGCGCCGAGGTGCCCAGCCCCGGGGTGGGCATCAGGGTGACGATGGCGCAATGCACCCCGGGGTTTTCCAGGGCCCGTTGCAGGGCGGCGGACAGGCGGGGCAGGGCGCGCGACTGGCCGTCCTCCAGCATGATCCCGGCATCCGACACCACTACCTCGAGGTGGTTCTGCCCCGCCGCGTCCGCCACCACGGAGGCCAGCGCGTCGGAGTTGGAGAGCACGGCCAACCCGTTGCCGGCGGGAAGCGGCTGGGAGGCAACGACCTGCGCGATTTCCATCAATTCCTCGTTGGTGCGCACCCGGATCACCCCGGATTGGCGCAGCATCGCATCCACGGCGGCGGTGGGCGCCTGGGTGGTGCGCACGGCGTGGCCCGGGGGCAGGCGCAGGCCCATGACATCGGACTTGGCCACGATGACGGGCTTGGAGCGCGAGAGCCGGCGGGCGATGCGGGAGAACTTGCGCGGGTTGCCGAAGGATTCCAGGTACAGGCCCACCGCGCCGGTGCCGGGGTCGTCTTCCCAGAACTGCATGGCGTCGTTGCCCGAGACGTCCGCGCGGTTCCCGGCCGAGACGATCGAGGAGACCCCGACTCCGCGGCGCACCGAGGCCGCGTACAGCAGCACCCCGATGGCGGCGGACTGGCTGAAAAGCCCCAGACTGCCGTGCTTGGGCATGCCGGGGGCCATCGAGGCGTTCATGGACGTGCCTTCGGCGGTGTTCACCAGGCCCAGGGATGCCGGGCCGATCACGCGCATGCCGTTTCCCCGGGCCAGGCGCACCAGCTCGCGTTGGCGCGCAAGCCCCGCCTCGCCGTCCTTTTCGAAGCCGCCGGTGGCGATCAACAGCCCCTTGACCCCGGCGCGTGCGCACTGCTCGATGACTTGGTGGATCTGCTCCTGCGGCACGGCGAGGACGGCGAGGTCGATGGGGCCGGGGACCTCGGCCAGCGTGGCGTAGCTCCGCATCCCGCCGAGCTCGAAGGCCTGCGGGTTGACCCCGTAGACCGCTCCGGTGAATCCGCCCTCGATGATGTTGTGCAGCAGCGTGTGCCCGACGGTCCCCCATTCGCGGCTGGCGCCGATGACCGCGATGGAGGCGGGGGCCAGCAGCCCGGCCAGCGACTTGGCCTCGGCGCGGTGCTCGCGCGATTCCATCACCGCCCGGGACTTCTCCGTGGGGTCGATGGGGAATTCGAGCATCACCACGCCCTCGTCGAAGTGCCGCTTGACCGCGTAGCCGGCCTCGGCGAAGACCGTGAGCATCTTCCGGTTCTCGGGCAGCACCTCGGCGGAGAAGCGCTCGATGTCGTTTTCCCTTGCCGCGGCGGCCAGGTGCTCGAGCAGGATCGAGCCCACGCCCATGCCCTGGTAGGCGTCGGAGATGTTGAAGGCGACCTCGGCGTCGACGGGGTCATCGAGCCGGTCGTAGCGCCCCACCCCGATGATGTCCTCGCCGCGGATGACCACGAAGGCGACCCGGTCGACGTGGTTGACCTCGGTGAAGCGCTTGAGCTCTTTGGCGGTGAGCGAGGATTTGTAAGTAAAATAGCGCATGTAGACCGACGCCTCGGATTGCCCGCGGTGCATTTTTTGCAAATTGTCGGCGTCGCTTGGTTGAATCGGGCGTAGATGTGCCGTGGATCCGTTTCGCAGGACAACGTCTGCTTCCCAATGGGACGGATATTCACCGGGTTTACGACCATCCACCATAGGCTTAGCCTAGCGGTCGGCGTCCGAAGAGCACTTGGATCGACGCGCCGGAACCGCAGCATGAGACGAAACCCGACCTTGCCCAAGGCCGGGCATCAGTACCGAATCGAGGATTCACACCAAATATGGCGCGCAAAAAGCCCGAACCACTGCCCGCAGACTTCGTGGAGCACATCGTAGACATCGATGTGACCAAGGAGATGGAGGGATCCTTCCTGGAGTACGCCTATTCGGTGATCTACTCCCGCGCCCTGCCCGATGCCCGCGACGGGCTCAAGCCGGTGCAGCGACGCATCCTCTTCATGATGTCCGAGATGGGCCTGCGCCCGGACAAGGGGCATGTGAAGAGCGCCCGCGTGGTCGGCGAGGTCATGGGCAAGCTGCACCCGCACGGCGACACCGCGATCTACGACGCGATGGTGCGCATGAGCCAGGGCTTCGCGCTGCGCCTGCCGCTGATCGACGGGCACGGAAACTTCGGCTCGCTGGACGACGGACCTGCGGCCCCGCGTTACACCGAGGCGCGGCTGGACGCCTCGGCCGTGGCGATGACCGCCAACCTCGACGAGGACGTCGTGGACTTCGTCCCGAACTACGACAACCAGTTCATGCAGCCCTCGGTGCTCCCCGCCGCGTTCCCGAACCTCCTGGTCAACGGCACCACCGGCATCGCCGTGGGCATGGCCACCAACATGGCCCCGCACAACCTCGGCGAGGTCATCGCCGCGGCCCTGCACCTGATTGCCCACCCGGATGCCGACCTGGCCGCCATCATGAAGTTCGTCCCGGGCCCGGACATGCCCACCGGCGGCAAGATCGTGGGCCTGGACGGCATCCGCGACGCCTACCGCACCGGACGCGGCACCTTCAAGACCCGCGCCAAGGTGGAGCTGGAGCAGATCACCGCCCGCCGCCAGGGCCTGGTGGTCACCGAGCTGCCCTACATGGTCGGCCCGGAAAAGGTCATCGAGAAGATCAAGGACGCGGTCAACGCCAAGAAGCTCACCGGCATCGCCGACGTGGTCGACCTCACCGACCGCAACCACGGCCTGCGCCTGGTCATCGAGCTGAAGAACGGCTTCAACCCCAACGCGGTGCTGTCCCAGCTGTACAAGTTCACCCCGATGGAGGATTCCTTCGGCATCAACAACGTTGCCCTGGTCGAGGGCCAGCCGCGCACCATGGGGCTGCTGGAACTGCTCACCGTCTACGTCGAGCACCGCCTGCTGGTGGTGCGCCGGCGCACCAGCTACCGGCTGGCGAAGAAGCTCGACCGGCTGCACCTGGTCGAGGGCCTGCTCATCGCGATCGTCGACATCGACGAGGTCATCGCCATCATCCGGTCCTCGGACGAGACGGCCCAGGCCCGCGAGCGCCTGATGACCATCTACGACCTCTCCGAGCTGCAGGCCAACCACATCCTCGAGCTGCGCCTGCGCCAGCTGACCAAGTTCTCCAGGCTGGAACTGGAAAGGGAGGCCGAGGAACTGCGCGCCGCCATCGAGGAGTTGCGGGCAATCCTGGACTCCGATGCGCTGCTGCGCGAGCTGGTCTCCGGCGAGCTGGCGGAGATGGCCGAGAAGTTCGCCACCCCGCGCCGCACGGTGCTGCTGGAATCCGAGTCCGGCGCCCCGCTGAAGGGCACGTCGATGCCCGCCGTCACGGGCACCGGCAAGGCCGCGCCGCTGAGCCTGGAGATCGCCGACGACCCCTGCCGGGTGCTGCTCTCGGCCACCGGCCAGGTCGCCCGCACCGCCTCGGCCGAACCGCTGGACGGCGCCGGGGCCCGGGTCAAGCACGACGTGCTGGCCTCCGTGGTGGCGACCAGCGCCCGCGGCGAGATCGGCGGGATCACCTCCACCGGGCGGATGCTGCGCCTGCAGGTCGTGGACCTGCCGCTGCTGCCCCCGGCCCACGGTTTCCCGCAGCTGACCGGCGGGGTGAAGGTCGACGAGTTCGCCCAGCTGGCCAAGGGCGAGAAGATGGTCGCACTGGTGCCGCTGGATGCGGTCGTGGCGCTGGGCACGGCAAACGGCGTGGTCAAGCGGCTGAGCCCGGACTACCCGTTGAACCGTGACGAGTGGGAGGCCATCACGCTCAAGGACAAGGACACCGTGGTGGGCGCCGCGGTGGGAGCCGACGACGCCGACCTGGTCTTCGCCACCAAGGGTGCGCAGCTGCTGCGCTTTGCCGCCTCCGCGGTTCGCCCCCAGGGCCGCACCGCCGGCGGCATGGCCGGCATCAAGTTGGGCGCCGACGACCAGGTGATCTTCTTCGGCGTGGTGGAGGCCGATGCCCAGGCACCGGTCTTCGTCTCGATTGCCACGGGGTCCAACACGCTGCCAGGCACCGCCTCGCATTCGGTGAAGGTCACCGACTTCGCCGAGTACCCGGTCAAGGGCAGGGCCACCGGCGGGGTGCGGGCACACCGCTTCCTGAAGGGCGAGGACCACCTGGAGCTGGCGTTTGCAGGCGCCGGACCGGCCCGGGCGTCCTCCGCGGCGGGCGTGGTGCGGGCCCTGCCCACCGAGTATGCCAAGCGCGACGGCTCCGGCGTCCCGCTGGCCCAGGGCATCGACCTGCTCGGCGGCACCCCGGTGGCCGAGGGGACGGAAACGGATGCCGAGTCGGCACCGGGTGGGCAATTGCCGTTGCCCGGCACCTCCAAGCGTGCGCCGCTGGTCGCGCCGACCGAGGACAGCTTGCCCTTTGCCGATTCCGGAGTGGTCGAGGTCGAGGCCTCCCGCCGGGTCGCCATCCAGGACTCGCTGCTGGACGGCTAACACCACACACGGGCAACAGCCACGGCAAGCGCCGCCCCCGCTCCTGGTCCAGGGGACGGGGGCGGCACTTGCGTTCGCCGTGCCG
Organism: Paeniglutamicibacter sp. MACA_103; assembly: GCF_045798555.1. Taxonomy (NCBI): domain Bacteria; kingdom Bacillati; phylum Actinomycetota; class Actinomycetes; order Micrococcales; family Micrococcaceae; genus Paeniglutamicibacter; species Paeniglutamicibacter sp. MACA_103. The sequence goes on from NZ_JBIXLN010000002.1 coordinate 142,158, forward strand.
GGCCCTGCGCGTATCATCGTGCATTGCATGATTCTTCCCCACCACGAAAGAGGTTGGCATGTCGGAAAAGGTCTGGTTCTACATCGGGATCGGAATAGCCGTTTTTGCCCTGGTCAGGTTCATCGGATGGTCGTCAAAACGCTGGCCAAACAAGGACAAGAAGATCAAGGAGGCGATCCGACAGCCGAAAATCGTTCCGGTGGTCGGCTGGATGGTGCTGCTGGTCGGACTGTTGCTCATCCTCACGTCGTCGTCGAGTTCCTTGGAGTCCGGCGACGCCCTGCCGATGCGGGTCTGCGGAATCGTGTTGTTCCTTGCGGGATCATTCCTGGTGTTCATCTACGCCAACTGGTACGTCATCATCCGAGAAGATGAAGTCGTCCTCCGCACCGCCTTCCGCTACGTCCGAACAATCCGATACGACGACATCGAGCGGTACGTCTACATGCGTCGAGGGATCCTGACCTACCTCAAGGTTTGGAGCATTCACGGCGTGGTGATCGAGCTGAACCCAAGGACCTTTGACGTGTCTCCGATCGTGGCCGCCCTCGAGTCCCGCAACGCCGCCGGCAAGTAGCCGCATGAAAGCGCAGTTGCCGCGGGCAACACCCGGGTCTCCGGCAAGATGGACCGCCAGCCCGTAATAACCGGCCCGTGGCTGTTCGGGGCCGGCGATCAGGCCCCCGCCGGCACCCGGCACTTCAGCTCGTCCAGGTCCACGACGTGGTCGGCCAGGGCCGCGACGGCGGCATCGTGGGTAACGACCAATACCGCGCAGTCGCGCAGTGCCCCGCGCAGGTCCGCCATCAATTCGACGGCTTCGTCGGCGCCCAGGTGGGCGGTCGGCTCGTCGAGCAGGAGCACCTTGGACCGCGCGACCAGGGCGCGGGCCACGGCCAGGCGTTGGCGCTGCCCGCCGGAGAGATGGTGCCCGCCCGAGCCGATGCGTTCATCCAACCCGCCGGGCAGGGTCTTGAGCCACGGTGCCAGGCCGAGCTGTTCGAGCACCTTTTGCAGTTCACCGTCGGTGGGCTGGTCATCGAGTTCGCGACCCAACCCCAGGTTGGAACGGACCGAGGAGTCAAAGAGGTGGGCCTCCTGCGGGCACCAGGTCACCGCGGCCAAATCGGCCGCAGTTGCATCGACCCATCTGTCCTGGCCGTGCGTGACTTGCAGGCTGCCGGCCAACGGTGCCAGGGCACCGAGGAAGGTGGCGAGCATCGTGGATTTCCCTGAACCCGAGGGACCGGTCAGGCCCACCCAGCTTCCGGATAAGACCTCCACGTTTGCGTGTTCGAAGACCGGCACACCCGGTTCCCAACCGGCACTGGCATCGCGCAGGCGGATGCCCATCCGGGCAGCCGGGACCACGGCAGGCGCTGCCTCGGGCGGTGCCTCGACATCAAAGTCGGAGGACGTGGGCTGCTCCCCCGCGAGGTTGCCCGACACGCGCCGAAGCACGTCGTTCAGCTGCGGCAGCTGCTGCACCGAGGTGGCGGTGTTCGCGATGGGCTCGCCCAGGGCCAACAGCAGCAGGCCGGCAACCGCCGCTGCCTCTCCGCCGCTTCCCACCAGCCCCACGGCCAGCACGGATGCCAGCGAGGAGAGCAGCACCGCACCGCCCTGGGCCAGTCCGGCACCGCGCGCCGCGGCACGCAGCGACCCCGTGGCCCTGGCGTCTGCGGCGGAAAACTCCGCCAGGGCGCGTTCGGCGGCCGCGTTGGCACGAAGGTCGCCGGCCGCGCGCAGCAGCGTGGGCACCCTGGCTCCCAGCCACATGCGATGCTTGCTGGTTTCCACGGTGCTGTGCTTTTCCACCGCAAGGACCGCCAGCGGCAGCAGCAGGAAGGCGGCAACGCCCAGCCCGAGCGCCAGCGGCAGGGCGGCGGGTGCCCAGAAGCCGATCCCTACGGTGACGGCTATCCAGGTGGCGATCCCTGCCACCGGCGGCACCAAGACCCGGGGCACGGCGTCGCGCACCTCGTCGACCTCGGCCACCAGGTGTCCCAGGGCCGCGCCCGAGCGGGTGAGCCGGCCCCAGCTGTGCGGTTGGGCGACCAGCGCGTCCCAGAGGCGTTGGCGCAGGGTCGAGGCGAAGCCCATGACCGCGTCGTGCACGCGCAGTTGTTCGGCGTAGCGCAGCACCGCCCGTCCGATGCCGAAGGCACGCACGCCCACGATGGCGACCATCAGGTGCAGCATCGGGGGTTGGTGGCTCGCTGTGACAATCAGCCAGCCGGAGATCCCGGTCAACCCGGCGCCGAAGATCGCCGCGGCCGCGGCCAGCGCCAGTCCCGGAACCATCCCGTTGCGGAACCACGGCATGGAGCCCAGCAGCCGCCAGTGCGCGCCACGCGGGCCCGGGCCCGGGGCCCGCTGTTCCCGGGGTGCGGCCGGGGACGCGGAAAGCGTGGGCGACGGCCGGTTTTCGGCGGCCGGTTGCCCGACGGCGTGAGGATCCCGCAGCATGGCGGCCAGGGCACGGTCGTGGGTGGCCACCAGCAGCGCGCACTGCCCGCGCAGCCCACGCAGGGCGCGCCGGATGCGGGAGGCGGATTCCTCGTCAAGGTGCGCGGTCGGCTCGTCGGCCAGCACCAGGTTGATCCGCGGATCGGCCGCGACCTTGGCGAGCACCCGGGCCACGGCGAGGCGGCGCAGCTCGCCGGGGCTGCAGTCGACCAGGTTCCGTTCCGCCAGGTGCCCGATGTTCGCGTCCTCCAGCACGGCCCGCAGCATCTGCCCGGACAGCCGTTCCCCGGCGTGCAGCCGGATTTCCTGCGCCACGGTGGGCTCGGTGAACCGCGGGTGCTGGGAGATGAAGGCGGTGCGGTCCAGGTCCACGCGGATCTCCCCGCCGGTTTCGGCGCCCGGCCCAAGCTGCCCGAGGATCGCCTGCAGCAGCGTGGTTTTTCCGCTGCCGCTGGCGGCGTCCAGCACGTGGACCGCTCCGGCCTGCAGGTCCAGGTCCAGCCCGGAAAGCACCGGGGCGGTGCGCCGGGCGTGCCGGATCGAAAGGCCGTGGATCGACAGCGCGTGGGAGGCGTTGGCGGGCGCCCGGTGCCCGGCGTCGCGTTCCCCGGCCGTCGGGTCACCGATGAACGCCTCGCTGCGTTCCAGGGCCTCGACCCCGTCCTCCGAGGAATGGAAGGCCGCCCCCAGGGCGCGCAGCGGCAGGTAGCATTCGGGGGCCAGGATCAAGGCCACCAGCCCGGCCTCCAGGTCCATGTGCCCGTAGACCAGGCGCACGCCGATGAAGACGGCAACCACCGCCACCGAGATGGTGGCGATGAGTTCCAGCGCGAGCCCGGAGAGGAACGCTGTGCGCAGCGTCTTCATGCTGGAGGCGCGGTAGTCCTCGGAGACCTTGGCCAGGGCGCGGCCCTTGCCCTCCGCCCGGCGCAGGCCGATGAGGGCGGGCAGCCCCTGGGCCAGTTCCAGCAGCTGGTTCGAGAGCCGGTCCAGTCCGGCGGCCGCGGCCTTGACCCGGTCCTGGGTGTGCAGCCCGATCAGGACCATGAACACCGGCACCAGCGGGACGGTCAGCACCACGACCAGTGCGGAGACCCAGTCCGCGACCAGGATCCGCACCCCGACCACGACCGGGATGACCATGGCCGCGACCAGCGCGGGCAGGTACTTGGTGTAGTAGTTGTCCAGGCCGTCGAGTCCGCGGCTGGCCAGTGCGGCCAGCGCGCCGTGCCCGGGGTCGGTGCCGGCCACGCGCCCGCGAAGGCCCGCGGCCAGGAGCCGGGAACGCAGGCGCTCCTTGGCCCCGAGCCCTGCCCGGTGGGCGGCGAATTCTGTGGCCCACACCGCCGCGGCCCGCAGGACCGTCCCGCCCAGGCCGAGCACCAGCAGCCGCTGGCCATCCAGGCCGGTTCCGGCCGCCAGTTGGCTGATGCCCGTGGCCAGGGCGTCGGCGACCAGGACCAGGCCCACGGCCTTGACGGCGGCGAGGCCGGCCAGCAGGGCCAGGGCCTTCCGGGAGCCGGTCCCGGCGGGAAGAACGGGTTTCACGGTGGGTCTCTTCTCCTGGAACCGGTTAGACGATCGAGGTCACGGTGTGTGCCTCGGGGATGTGCGCCTCGGTGACGCGCTTGCGGAACACCCAGTAGGTCCATCCCTGGTAGGCCAGGACCAGCGGCAGCCCGAACGCCGCCACGATGCTCATGAGCTTGAGCGTGTAGGGGGTCGAGGATGCGTTGGACACCGTCAGGTTGAAGGCCGCGTCAAGGGTGGAGGGCAGGACGTTGGGGTACGCCGCGGTGAAGATCGCCGCAACCCCGGCCAGCAGGAAGACGCCCAGGCCGATGAAGACCAGGCCCTCGCGGTTCTTGCGGGCCTGGAGCCAGGCGAACGCCAGCGCACACACGGCCAACCCCAGCGGCGCCAGGGCGACCACGCTGTGGTTCAGCAGCACCACGGCAACGGCCCAGGCGGCCAGCGGCGCCAGGGCGGCGGGCAACCAGCGGGCCACGAGCCGGGCAGCCCGGACCCGGATGTCGCCGTCGGTCTTCAGGCCCAGGAAGGCCAGCGCGTGGATGAGGCAGAATGCCACGACCGCGAAGCCGCCCAGCACGGCGTACATGTTGAACCAGGCGAAGGGTCCGCCCACGCGGTCGCCGTTGGCGTTCAGCGGCAACCCGGTGGTACTCAGGGCGAGCATCGCCCCGACGCCGAAGGCCGCGACGAAGGATCCCAGGAAGATGGCCCAGTCCCAGGCGTTTCGCACCGCGGCGGTGTGGGCCTTGCCGCGGTATTCGAATGCCACGGCCCGGAAGATCAGGGCCACGAGCACCAGCGTCAGCGGAAGGTAGAGGGTCGAGAAGAGCGAGGCGTACCAGTACGGGAACGCGGCGAAGGTCGCTGCCCCGGCGGTGACCAGCCACACCTCGTTGCCGTCCCAGACCGGGCCGACGGTGTTCAGCAGCACGCGGCGCTGCTTTTCGTTCTTGGCGAAGGTCTTCATGAGCATGCCGACGCCCAGGTCGAAGCCCTCGAGGAAGAGGTAGCCGCCCCAGAGCACGGCTATCAGGATGAACCACAAGGTGGGAAGGAATTCCACGAAAAGTGTCCTAACTCGTTGGTCGGCTGGTCAGTAGGCGAAGGACAGCACGTCGCTGTCCTTGTCGCCGTCCTCGGGGTGGTCATGGAGTTCGGGCATGGCCGAGCCGATGCCGCCGCGGACGTAGCGGGTGAGCAGGACGACCTCGACGACCAGCAGGAACGCGTAGATCGAGGTCAGGGCGATCAGCGAGAAGAGCATCTCCCCCGCGCTCACCCCCGGGGAGACCGCGGCGGCGGTGTACATGAACACCTGGTCGATGCCTTCGAAGCTGGGGTTGGGTGCCACGACGAAGGGCTGGCGGCCCATTTCGGTGAAGATCCATCCGGCGGCGTTTCCGCCGAAGGGCGCCAGGATTCCGAGGACGGCGAGGCGGGAGATCCATTTGCTGTGCGGCACGGTTCCCTTGCGGGTCAGCCAGAGGGCCACCGCGGCGGCAACCGCCGCGAGTCCGCCCAGGGTGATCATCAGGCGGAAGCCCCAGTAGGTGACCTCCATGACCGGCAGGTAGTTGATTTCGGATCCGGCGCGATCCCCGTACATGGGGTCGTTCGGGAGGTGGGTGCCGTACTTTTCCTGGTATTCGGGCAGCAGGGTGTTGACGCCCTTGACCTCGGTGGTGAAGTTATCGTGTGCGAGGAAGGAGAGCAGCCCCGGAATTTCGAAGACTCCGACGACGTCGTCGCAGGTGGTTGCGCCGCCGCCGCGAAGGTCGCCGACGGACAGGAGCGAGAATCCGGTGCCGTCGTGGCAGGCCGCCTCGGCCGCGGCCATCTTCATCGGCTGTTGCTGGATCATGAGTTGGGCCTGGGCATGGCCGGAAAGGGAAACCCCCAGGAAGGAAACCATGGCCACGACGGCGCCGATGCGCAGGGACTTGATCCAGACCTGGTAATCGACCTTGTCGCGGTTCTTTCCCAGGGTGCCCGACTCCCCCACGATGACCTTGCCGGCGGCGTCCACGGTGTCGATGCCCGCCTGGCGGCGCTTGTAGAGGTGGTACCAGGAGATTCCCAAGAGGAATCCTCCGGCAACGGCAAATGCACCGAAGATGGTGTGCGGGAAGGTGACCAGGGCGGTGTTGTTGGTGAAGACCGCCCAGGCATCGACCATGATGGCGCGACCGTTGACGATTTCGGTGCCGACGGGGTGCTGCATCCAGGAGTTCGCCACGAGGATGAAGTAGGCCGAGAGGATGCTGGCCAGCGTGGCAATCCAGATGGTGGCCAGGTGGATGCGCTTGGGCAGGCGGTCCCAGCCGAAGATCCACAGCCCGAGGAGGACGGATTCGAGGAAGAACGCCAGCAGCGCTTCCATGGCCAGGGGTGCGCCGAAGACGTCGCCGACGAAGCGGCTGTATTCGCTCCAGGCCATGCCGAACTGGAATTCCTGGACGATGCCGGTGGCCACTCCCATGATGAAGTTGATGAGGAAGAGCTTCCCCCAGAACTTCGTCATGCGGAGGTATTCGTCCTTGCCGGTGCGGTGCCACGCGGTTTGCATGATTGCCACCACGAGGCCCAGACCGATGGTCAATGGAACCATCAGGAAGTGATAAACGGTGGTGATACCAAATTGCCATCTGGCAATTTCCAGTGCATCCATGCCAAACCCTTCAATGCATTGATTCGCGGCGTCGTGTCCGCCCCGCGGTCCGAGTTCTACGAACCGTAGAACTCGTTTCTACCCACTGTAGAACATTTGGCCCCGACACGGTAAACTGGACTCAACGGGATTCGCCCACGGCGATGACCGTCGGCCCTTGCGTTAGCTGCATGGGCCTGGATTACTTTGTAAGGAAATAAGATTGGCCACTCTTGGCGACCTTGAACGCGCAGTAATGGAACTCCTTTGGGATGCCGAATCCCCGCTCACGGCCAATGAACTCCGCGACCAGTTGGCAGCGCCCGGCGACGTCGAGGGCAAGGAACTTGCCGTGACCACCGTCCTGACGGTGCTGGCCCGACTGGAGAAGAAGGGCCTGGTGGCGCGTGAACGCGACATCCGCCCGCACCGCTACACGTCGGTGACCAGCCGCGAGGATCACACCGTGTCCCTCATGAACGAAGCCCTGGGTACCGTGCTGGATCGCGAAGCCGTGCTGGCTCGCTTCATCGGCGGGATTTCCGCCGAGGAAGCACAGTCCTTGCGCCTGCTCCTCGATACACCACGTAACGCCTAGCGACGATCGGCACGGTCACCGAACGTGCTGTTGACGTCCTATCTCCTGGCGGGGCTGGCCATTCTTCTGGCCTGGCCGATACCCGTCGCGCTTTCGCGCGCCCAGTGGACGGCCCGCTCCCCCTTTGCCGCCATGGTCGTATGGCAGGCCATCGCGCTGGCCGGCGGACTTTCAATGATTGGCGCGATGCTTTTTTGGGGCCTTGACCCGCTGGGCAATTCGCTGCTCGGTGCCCTGGAGGGCGGAGCAAGGCTCGTGCTCGGTGACCCGGACGCCCAATCCCCGGGAACCATCCATGTCTTTGCGTTGAGCACCGCGGCACTGCTGGGATTCCACCTGGTCCTCACGTTGATCAGGGCCGCCTGGCGCATCACCCGCCAGCGGGCACGACACCGCCACATCCTTTCGCTGCTGAGCGAGGAATCCGCCGCCAATCCCGGGACCCTGGTGCTGGACCACGAAATCCCCGTCGCGTATTGCCTGCCGAGCTTCACCGGTTCGGTCACGGTACTCTCGCGGGGCCTGGTCCAGCGGTTGAACGAGGATGAGCTGCGAGCCGTCCTGGCCCACGAAAAATCACATCTGGAGCAACGCCACGACCTGTTGCTGCTGGCCTTTACCTCCTGGAACGACGCCCTGCCCTGGCTTCCCACCGCGAAGCACTCGCTGGCCGCGGTCCAGGAGCTGGTGGAGATGCTCGCCGACGACGCCGCCCTTCGCGTGGTGACCGCACCCGTCTTGCTGCGCGCCCTGCTGACCGTCGCCACCGGCGCCCTGGGCGAACCGTCCGAACGAGGCGCCGCAGCCCTTCCCGCGGCCGGTACCGGCGGCGCACCGACCGAGGAGCTTTCGTCGCACCGCCTCAGGCGGCTGCTAACTCCCCAGCCACCGTTGTCCGCCATGGTCCGCGCGCTGATCCTCACGGCCGCGGTGCTGCTCCTGGCCTTGCCCACCACCATGCTGGTGGCACCAGGGCTCTTCAGCTGATCCTGCCGACGGTGTCCGCCCGCTCAACGGCGCCCGTCTCCCCACAACGCAATGGCCGGTCGGCGCCCCCGGGAATCCCAGATCCCAGGGGGCACCGACCGGCCATGTCGGTTTCCTGCTACGCGTCGATCCGATCGCGCTCGAGGCGCTCGGCCCCGGAAATGATGAACTCCTTGCGCGGTGCCACATCCGAACCCATCAGCAGGTCAAAGACCCGCTCGGCCGACTCGGCGTGCTCCAGTCCCACCCGGCGCAGGGTGCGGTGGCGCGGATCCATGGTGGTTTCGGCCAACTGGTCCGCATCCATCTCACCCAGGCCCTTGTAACGCTGGATCGGTTCCTTGTAGCGCTTGCCGGCCTTTTCCAGTGCGGCCAGCACCTCGTGCAGCTCGTTCTCCGAGTATGTGTAGACCATTTCGTTCTCCTTGGCCCCGTGGTTGATGACCTCCACCCGGTGCAGCGGCGGCACCGCGGCGTAGACCCGCCCGGCTTCCACCATGGGACGCATGTAGCGGAAGAACAGCGTCAGCAGCAGGGTGCGGATGTGCGCGCCGTCGACGTCGGCATCCGTCATCAGCACGACCTTGCCGTAGCGTGCCGCGGAGAGGTCGAAGCTGCGACCCGAGCCGGCCCCGACCACTTGGATCAGGGCGGCGCATTCGGCATTTGAGAGCATGTCCGCAACGGAGGCCTTTTGCACGTTGAGGATCTTGCCGCGGATCGGCAGCAGGGCCTGGAAATCCGAGGACCGCGCCAGGCGGGCAGTGCCCAGGGCGCTGTCACCCTCGACGATGAACAGTTCGGTCTTCTCGGTGTCGGTGCTGCGGCAGTCGGCGAGCTTGGTGGGAAGCGAGGACGTTTCCAGCGCATTCTTGCGGCGCTGGGTCTCCTTGTGGACGCGCGCGGAAATGCGCGACTTCATCTCGCTGACGACCTTCTCCAGCAGCATTGCGGCCTGGGTCTTGTCGCCCTTGGCCGTGGAGTTCAGCTTGTCCGTGAGGCTCTTTTCGACCACCTTGGCAACAATCAGCCGCACGGCCGAGGTGCCGAGGATCTCCTTGGTCTGGCCCTCGAACTGCGGTTCGGCCAGGCGCACTGTCAGGACAGCGGTCAACCCGGCGCCGACATCGTCCTTTTCGATCTTGTCGTTCCCCGCCTTGAGCTTGCGGGCGTTGGCCTCGATGACCTTGCGGAAGGTCTTGAGCAGTGCCTGCTCGAAACCGGTCTGGTGTGTTCCGCCCTTGGGGGTGGAAATGATGTTGACGAAGGAACGCAGGTTGGTCTCGTACCCAATCCCCCAGCGCAGGGCGATGTCCACCTCGCAGGTGCGTTCGACCTCGGTGATCCGGCTGTGTCCGGATTCGTCGATCACCGGCACCGATTCCTTGAAGGTCCCCGACCCGTGGAAACGCCAGATGTCGGTGACCGCCGCGTCGTTGGCCAGGTATTCCACGAACTCGGAAATCCCGCCATCGTGGTGGAAGACCTCCTCGTAGGGGCCGTCCTCGCCCAGGGTGCCGGCCAGTCCGCGCTCGTCGCGCAAGGTGATCCTCAGGCCCGGCACCAGGAACGATGTCTGGCGGGCGCGGGCCTGCAACTCGGTGTAGGAGAACTTGGCATCAGGCGTGAAGATCTGGCGGTCGGCCCAGTAGCGCACGCGCGTGCCGGTGACCCCGCGCTTGGCCTTGCCCACCACGTCAAGCACCGAGGCCGTGGAGAAGGGCTCGAAGTTGGAATCGGGCTTGGGCTTGCCCGAGTCCGCGAAGCGGCCGGGCTCGCCGCGGCGGAACTGCATTCCGTAGGTCTTGCCGCCACGGTCCACCTCGACATCGAGTCGGGACGACAGCGCATTGACGACGGAGGCACCCACGCCGTGCAGGCCGCCGGAGGCGGTGTACGAGCCGCCGCCGAACTTGCCGCCGGCGTGGAGTTTGGTGAAGACGACTTCGACTCCGGAGAGCCCGGTCTTGGGCTCGATGTCCACCGGGATGCCGCGGCCGTCGTCGTGGATCTCCACTGAGCCATCCGGGTGCAGGAGGACCTTGATGGACTGGCCGTGACCCGCAAGCGCCTCATCGACGGAGTTGTCGATGATCTCCCAAAGGCAGTGCATCAGTCCACGCGAATCGGTGGACCCGATGTACATGCCCGGACGTTTGCGTACCGCCTCGAGCCCCTCCAGGACGGATAGGTGTCGGGCGTTGTAGTCAGTGCTTTTGGCCACGGTTGTTGAACTCCTCAAAAACGTCGGTACGACGCTAACCACAATAGTCTCTGGCCCCGCCATTTCGCTGATGCCTGCCGCCAGTGAGCGGCAGCTCACCCCCGAATGGGCTACGCGGTCAGCGAAAGAGCCATTTTTCCAGACGAAAAATGCCTTTTTGCTGGTTGTATTGAGTACACATCGAATGAAGGAGGTCATCATGACAACGACCGCAGTAACCCGAGAGCTGAATGCCCTTGATCGTTGCGACCGGTGCGGTGCACAGGCTTTTGTGCGTGCGGTATTGGAGACCTCCGGTGGTGAGCTATTCTTCTGCGGACACCACGCTCGCGCGGTAGAAGAAAAGCTGCGCCCCTTGACCAACGAATGGCAAGACGAAACAGCGCGTCTCTACGAGAAGCCTGTTTACGACGACGAGGACTAATACGGTCGCCAGCCTCTTGCTGAGCTGACGTATCCGCGGGACCCCGGCATCATGCCGGGGTCCCGCTGTCGTTGGGCGCAACGCAGGTTTGGGCTTCGGCGACTCGCGGCCTTAACGCAAGATGCCGGTGTCGCCCCCGACTTGCTGGGGAAAACACCGGCACCTGGATCGGGCCCTTGGGCCGACCTCCTAGTCCAGGTAGTCGCGCAGGACCTGGGAACGGGAGGGGTGACGAAGCTTGGACATCGTCTTGGACTCGATCTGGCGGATGCGTTCGCGGGTCACGCCGTAGACCTTGCCGATTTCGTCCAGCGTCTTCGGCTGGCCGTCGGTCAGGCCGAAGCGCATGGCCACGACACCGGCTTCGCGCTCGGAGAGCGTGTCAAGCACCGAGTGCAGCTGCTCCTGCAGCAACGTGAAGGAAACTGCGTCGGCGGGGACAACGGCCTCGGAATCCTCGATGAGGTCACCGAACTCGGAGTCGCCGTCTTCACCCAGCGGGGTGTGCAGGGAAATCGGCTCGCGACCGTACTTCTGGACCTCGACGACCTTTTCGGGGGTCATGTCCAGTTCCTTGGCGAGCTCCTCCGGGGTGGGCTCGCGGCCCAGGTCCTGAAGCATCTGGCGCTGCACGCGGGCCAGCTTGTTGATGACCTCGACCATGTGCACCGGGATACGGATGGTGCGTGCCTGGTCGGCCATCGCGCGGGTGATTGCCTGGCGGATCCACCAGGTGGCATAGGTGGAGAACTTGAAGCCCTTGGTGTAGTCGAACTTCTCCACCGCACGGATCAGGCCCAGGTTGCCTTCCTGGATCAAGTCCAGGAAGAGCATCCCGCGACCGGTGTAGCGCTTGGCCAGCGACACCACGAGGCGGAGGTTGGCTTCGAGCAGGTGGTTCTTGGCGATCTTGCCGTCGTGGACGATCTGCTCGTAGTCCCAGCGCAGGCGCTTGTCCATCTTGCCGGTATCGGCGGTGAGCTTCTCGTGGGCGAAGAGTCCGGCCTCGATGCGCAGGGCCAGGTCGACTTCCTGCTCGGCGTTCAGCAGGGCAACCTTGCCGATCTGCTTCAGGTAGTCCTTGACCGGGTCGGCCGTGGCGCCAGCGACCATGACCTGCTGCTGCGGGGCATCGTCTTCGTCTGCGGTGAGGACAAAGCCCTTGGAGTTCTCGTCTGCGGCAGGGGCCTTGGGGGTCTCGTCGGCATCGTCGGCGTCTGTTTCGACCTCGTCGGACTCGACGTCCTCGTCGGCCTTGGCACGGGACTTTGCAGGAGCCCGCTTCACAGCAGGCTTCTTCGCGGTGGCGGCCTTTGCGGCAGCCGGCACGGCAGCTGCCTTATCCGTAGTTGCATCCTGCGGATCGGCGGCAGCATCCGCTGCCTGGCCATTGGTGGTCGTCTCAGAAGACACGAAATACCTTTCTCACGGTTCGTCCGCGATGCCACCTACCGGTAACACCACTATGACCCTGTCAAGTCCGCGTCCCGCCGGATAAAGGCGAGTCGGGAGCCAGGGTCCAATAAATGGAACGCCTTTTTCCCGCCATTTGTTCCCATCGAACGAATTCGACGGTGCTGGCTTGATAGCCATGGAACACGAACCCAACCGGGTCTGTTGGTTAACAGTGTCTCACGTTTCAACGTCTCAGGAATTCATTTGGTGCCTGCGCCGGTGCTTTGTCTTCCATCCGGTTCCCGCCGTCCCGCTCACGCGCTGAGCCGGCCTTCCAGCCTCAGCCGCCAGGCTCGTGCCGGGTCGGCGACCCACGACGGCATTTCGCCGGATTCCACCAATTTGGCCATGAGTTGCGCAAGCCGGTAATCCGGATCGTTTTTCAGCGCCGACCCAAAAAGCTTCAGCGCGGAGCTCCCCTTGCCCTTGGCCCAGTTCACCCAACCCAGCAGGCACAGGAGTGCGGAGGTCTCCTCCCCCTCCGCAACGCCCAACAGGTCGCGGCAGAAGAACCACAGGCGCTCAAGTCTCTCCCAATCGGGCGTGCATTGCGCCGTGCCCAGCAGGAAGTCGGAGAAGTCCTGCGATGCGCGTCCGAATTCGGTGGCGCGTAAAACCTCTTTCATGGCCTCGAACGCCCGCAGCGTGCCGCGGCCTGCCAAATAGGGAAGGATGTCGCGAATCATGCGGTCGTTGAGCGAGAGCAGGAGCGAAGCGCTCAGCACGTCGTCGGAACGCAGCCGGCGTTCGGCGACGGCCGGATCCGCGTCCAGCAGACCGGCCCAGTCCTTGACCAGCGACTCCCGCGGGGTCGTTCCGGACAGTTCCTGCGCCAGGATTTTCCGGTTCATCCTGACCGCGGCCTTGTTGCTCCATTCGGCAACGCCGCTGCCGTCCCAGACGTGGTCTTCGGGCGCCGATCCGGCGACAACCATCCTCAGGTGGGTCTCTGTCAGTGCGAGGTCTGGCAGGTCGAACCCCTCGGCCGGACAGCAGTTGTCGCTGAGGCAGAAGTAGCTGTGCCAGCGGCTGGCACCGACGTACCAGGCGTCCCGCACCTGGATTCCCGAGCGCACCAGCTCGGGGGCCAGCCGCTCGACGAGTTCGTGCTTCGGCAGCGAGTCGTGGCCGTCCCCGGGCGTCTGCCCGGTGTAGACGGCGGCGAAGACGGCGGTTGCCTCCGGCACCTTGTGCACCAGCTGAACCAATTGGTCGGCCCATTGGGCGGCCTCCGCGCCGCCGCTGTCCGTTCGCGGCAGGTCGACCCGCAGCGTTGCCGCCAGGCCCGTCCCCTGCATGATCAGCAGGACCACGGCGTTGCGGGGGTAGAACCCCAATGCGTGGGGAATGTATGCCAGCACCTCTTCGGGGCTGGCCAGGGAAAAGTTCGATGCTGAAGGTGTAGTAGTCATGCACCCCATGCTGCGCCCCGCCCATGGGACCCGGGAGTCGACCCGGGACGCATGTGGATACCGGAGCCCGGAACCCCACCCGGCATCACGCAGCGTGTGCGGACCAGTGGTGTTCCGCTGCCGGCCTTCGCGCCGTGGAGGTGGTGCTACTCGATTTCGGTGCGTTTGGAAAGGCCACGCGCGGCGCGCGGCGGGTATTCGCCCCGCAACGCCATGTCGCGGCGTGCCTTGTTGCGGGTGACGACCATGCCGAACACGCCGCCGAGGATCACAACGAACTGGAAGGACAAGGCCCACCTAAATGCGTCGAGGGAATACAGCTCGGCACCGGGGCCGGCCGCCTTCTGTTGGAGGTCAAGCAACCAGCCCACCACGTACACGGTGACCAGGGCGGCCAGGAACCCGCCGACATTCACGATGCCGGTGGCGGTGCCGATGACGTGTGACGGGTTGAAGGTGCGGGCGAAATCGAACGCGATCATGGATGCCGGACCGCCCAGTGCGACGCACACGATCAGGACCACCAGCAGCCACATCGGCGCCTTCCCGGGCCAGAGAAGCACGGCGGCCCAGCTCAGCGCGATCGCCCCGATCACGTTGAAGGCGATCGCCGAGCGCCGCTGCGGATGGCGCGCCACGGCCGAACCGAGGACCGGTCCGGCGGTGAGGGCGACGATTACGAAGATGGAGAGCAGCCCCGAGGCGGTGGCCGGGCTGACGGCCTGGCCGGAAACCAGGAATGGATACCCCCAGGTCAACAGGAAGACGTTGGTGGTGAACTGCGTGGTGAAGTGCGTCCAGAAACCCAGCCGGGTCCCCGGCTGGCGCCAGGCGTTGGAGAGCAGCGCCCGGGCCCGGGCCGGGGCCTGCGGCGTTTCGCTGCTGCGCGGGCCGTTGCTGATCAGCACCAGGGCGAGGACAAATCCCAGCACCGACAGCGCCGCCAGGGACAGGAAGGCCGGGGTCCAGCTCCACAGGTGCAGCAGGGCCACGAACGGGATCAGCGAGAGCAGCTGCCCCAGTTGCCCGACCATGCCGGTGGCCTGGGTGAGCATCGGGATGCGGTAGCCGGAGAACCAGATCGGCAGCAGCCGGATGACCGAGACAAACGTCATTGCATCGCCCGCACCGACGAAGAACCGCCCGACCAGGCCGGCGCCGACCGAATCGGCCATGGCCAGCAGCAGCTGGCCGACCATCATCAGAGCCGCGCCGCCGGTGATCATGGCCCGGGGTCCCCACCGGTCCACCAGGATGCCCACGGGAATCTGCAACCCGGCGTAGACCACCAACTGCACCACGGAGAATGTCGCAAGGATCGATGCGGAGGCATCGAACCTGTCGGTGGCCTCCAGGCCCGCCACGCCGAAACTCGTGCGCTGCGTCACCGCGATGAGGTAGGCCGTGATGCTGACGATCCACACCACCCACGATCGGACGGTATCGAGGTGCTCGGCCTTGGTCACTAGGAGTCCTTGGCGGCCGTGCCACCTTGCTCGGGGAAGCCGGAGAGGAACGCCTCAACGGCGAGGGCAAGTTCGTCGCCGTCGGGGACCTCCGCGTCGGGGGTCACCAGCAGCGAGCGGCGCTCGGTCTCCGGGACGTGCTTGTCGAAGCGTTCCTCGAAGTTTTCCACCATCCGGGCGACGTCCGGGGTGGCGGCGACCTGTTCGGCGATCTGCGGTTCGAGGTTGCGCCCCGCCTCGCGCAGGCGGTCGGTGGGCAGGCCCAGTTCCATGGCGGCGCCGACGTATTCCAGCACGCCCACGGCAACCTGCGGGTATTCGGCCTCGGATAGGTAGTGGGGCACGTGGATGGAATAGCCCACCGCATCCCTGCCCGCTTCAATCAGGCGGACCTCGATGAGGCTGGCCAGGCTCGCGGGAAGCTCCGCCGTCGGGGTCCAGGTGGAGATCCCGTCGATCAGGTCCTTGCGGTTGCCGTGTGCGGTGACACCCAGCGGGCGGGTGTGGGGAACCGGCATGGGCACGGCGTCAAACGAGACCGCCAAGCGCACGTTGAATGCCTCGACCAGGGCGAGGACCGCGGCGGTGACTCGTTCCCAGGCCAGGTCCGGTTCGGTCCCGGTGAGAAAGAGGAAGTCGCGTTCCAGCCCGTCGGTGAGCCGGTAAAGCTCCAGGCGCGGGGCCTGGTAGGCGGCGAAGTGGTCGCCGAGGAAGGAAATCTGGGGGCGCCGTTCGCGGTAGTTGACCAATTGGTCGGTGTCGAACGAGGCGATGAGCTGCGGATCCAGCGCGTCCAGCAGTTCGGTGCGGACTTGGGCCAGCGCATGGCCGGCGTCGGCGTGGCCGCGAAGGCCGATGAGCAGGTCAAGCCCCTGCAGCTCGAGTGCATCCAGGTCGAGGTCTTCGAACCTGATCAGTGAGTTGGGGTCAAGCATTGCCGCTGCTCCTTTCGGGTTGCGTCGCTGGGTTTCGCCGGCCACACCTGCGCCCTGGATCCGACTCAAGGTGGCCATCGGTCCCCCGGGCGCGGCCGGATCGATGCAACGCCAACTGCGGGAAACCATGGAACGGGTGCGGGCCGGAGGAGCCCGGTCGGGAATCGTTCGGTCGCGTACTACTGGGGGTCAACCCCGGTGGCAGGCGTTTTCTTCCCGTGGCCCGCAACCAATTCTAGGCCGCTTGCCCGGCGAATGCGCTGTGGCATCGGTCTCAGCGATACGATCGGTAAAGGCCAATCGGCTTTTGCGTCCCGGGACCCCGGGACGCGGCCGCCGTCCCGGCTCCTTCGATGCATGCTCATCTGACCTGCATGCACAGAATCCAATGAAGAGGAATCGTTCCGTGATCAACTCCATCGATCTCAAGCTGACCGCCGTTTCGACAGACATCAAGCGCATAGGCGCGGACGCCCTGGTCCTCGGTGTCGCCAAGGGCACCGATGGTCCCGTCCTGGTGGCCTCGCCCTTCAGCGCCAAGGTCACCGAGTCCCTCCAGGGTTCCCTGTCCGCCCTGAACGTCACCGGCGCCGCCGACGAACTCGTCCGCATGCCGGCCGCCGCCGAAACCAAGGCCCAGGTCCTGGTGTTCGCCGGCCTGGGGTCCTTCGAGGAATCCACGCTGACCGCGGAGGCGCTGCGCCGCACCGCCGGCTCGGCCGCACGCCAGCTTGCCGGTCTTTCAACCGTGCTTTTCGCCTTGCCGGCGGCCACCCTCGAGCAGGCGGCCGCGGTGGCCGAAGGGGTCGCGCTGGGTGCCTACCACTTCAACAGCCACCGCTCCACCCCGGCGACCAAGCTGCCGTTGACCGAGGCGATCATCGCCACGGCCGCATCCGCCGACAAGGACCTGCCGGCCGCGCTGAAGCGTGCGGCAATCCTGGGACGGGCCGTGCGGGCCGCCCGCGACCTGGTCAATGTCGCACCCAACGTGCTTTACCCCGCTTCCTTCGCGCAGGAGGTCAAGGACTCCACCAAGGGCCTGCCGCTGAAGGTCACGATCCTCGATGAGAAGAAGCTGGAGAAGGACGGCTACGGCGGCCTGATGGGAGTCGGCGGCGGTTCCGATCGCAAGCCGCGCATGGTCAAGGTCCAGTACGCACCGGCCAAGGCCGCCAAGCACCTGGCCCTGGTGGGCAAGGGCATCACCTTTGACACCGGCGGCATCTCCATCAAGCCGGCCGCCGGCATGCACGCCATGAAGTGCGACATGGCCGGGGCCGCCACCATCTTCCAGGCGATCGTTGCGATCGCCGAACTGGGCCTGCCGATCACCGTCACCGGCTGGCTCTGCCTCGCCGAAAACATGCCCGGCGGCGCCTCCACCCGCCCGGGCGACGTCATCACCATGTTCGGCGGCAAGACCGTCGAGGTGCTCAACACCGACGCCGAGGGACGCCTGGTGATGGCCGACGGCCTGGTCGCCGCCAGCGCGGAAAAGCCCGACGCGCTGATCGATGTGGCCACGCTGACCGGCGCGCAGATGGTGGCACTGGGCCTGCGCACCGTCGGCGTCATGGGCGACGAGACGCTGCGCAACGCCGTGGTCGACGCCGCCGGCAAGGCCGGCGAGGCCGCCTGGGCCATGCCGATGCCCGAGGAACTGCGCCCCACGATCGATTCGCAGGTCGCCGACCTGGCCAACATCGGTGAGCGCATGGGCGGGATGATGACCGCCGCGGTGTTCCTCAACGAGTTCGTCGGCGAGGCCGACGGCGCCAAGATCCCGTGGGCGCACATGGACATTGCGGGCCCCGCCTTTAACGAGCAGGCCGCGTACGGCTACACCCACAAGAACGGCACCGGATCCTCGGTGCGCACCCTGGTGGCGCTGGCCGAGGACATGGCCTCCGCCAAGTAGCCCTCCGGCGCACATCCTTGCCCCCACGATTTTCTACTCCCCGTAGTAGAAATGCGCGAATGCACGGCGGCCGCGGCCCTTTGGCGACACCGAAGGACCGCCGCCGCTGTGCGACCGGTCACAGCGGGGCGCAATCTGCCTCACCGTATGTGGCCGAGCGCGTTTCGGGGGGCTAAGGTAAACCTGATAGATCACTAGCATGACCGTGTTTGCGCGCCCGTTGAACCGGACGCGCAGGTACACCCAAACAGACCCCCGGCCGACCACGACGTCGGCCACAACTCATAACGAGGGAGCGTTCACGTGGCCGAATCGGCAGCAACGCAAGAATTCGACATCCTCATTCTCGGTGGCGGTTCCGCCGGCTACTCGGCAGCATTGCGCGCCGTCCAGCTGGGGTTCACCGTTGGCTTGATTGAAAAGGCCAAGCTCGGTGGCACCTGCCTGCACACCGGTTGCATCCCCACCAAGGCGTACCTGCACTCCGCCGAATTGGCCGAGAACGCTCGCGAAGGCGCGAAGTACGGCATCAACACCACCCTCGACTCCATCGACCTGGGTGCAGTGCGCAGCTACAAGGACGGCATTGTCGCCGGCAAGCACAAGGGCCTGTCGGGCCTGCTGAAGATGAAGAAGGTGACCGTTATCGAAGGTAACGGCCGCCTGGTTTCCCAGGACACCATCGACGTCGACGGCGTGGCGTACAAGGGCAAGAACATCATCCTCGCCACCGGTTCCACCTCCAAGACCATGGGCATCGAAATCGGCGGCCGCGTGCTGACCAGCACCGAGGCACTGAACATGGACACCCTGCCCAAGAGCGCCATCGTGCTCGGCGGCGGCGTCATCGGCGTCGAGTTCGCCTCGGTCTGGAAGTCCTTCGGCGTCGACGTGACCATCGTCGAGGGCCTGCCCTCGCTGGTCCCGAACGAGGATCCCTCGATCATCAAGAACCTGGAGCGCGCCTTCAAGAAGCGCGGCATCAAGTTCAACACCGGCGTCTTCTTCGAAAAGGTCGAGCAGGACGCCAACGGCGTCAAGGTCTCCCTGGCCGACGGCAAGACCCTCGAAGCAGAGATCGTCCTGGTCGCCGTGGGCCGCGGCCCGGTCACCGAGGGCCTGGGCTACGAGGGCCAGGGCATCCCGATGGACCGCGGCTTCGTGCTCATCAACGAGCGCTGCCACACCGGCGTGGGCAACATCTACGCCATCGGCGACATCGTCCCGGGCGTGCAGCTTGCACACCGCGGCTACCAGCACGGCATCTTCGTCGCCGAGGAGATCGCCGGCCTGAACCCGGTGGTCGTCGAGGACATCAACATCCCGAAGGTCACCTTCTGCGAGCCGGAAATCGCTTCGGTCGGCTACTCCGAGCCTGCCGCGAAGAAGAAGTTCGGCGACGATGCGATCGAGGTCACCGAGTACAACCTGGCCGGCAACGGCAAGTCCTCCATCCTGGGCACCAGCGGCCTGATCAAGATGGTGCGCGTGAAGAACGGCCCCATCGTGGGCGTCCACGGCATCGGCGGCCGCATCGGCGAGCAGATCGGCGAGGCACAGCTCATCGTGAACTGGGAAGCCTACCCGGAGGATGTTGCACAGCTCATCCACGCCCACCCGACGCAGAACGAATCGCTCGGCGAGGCCGCCATGGCCCTGGCCGGCAAGCCGCTGCACGGTTAGTCACATTTGCTTCACCGGGCATGCGTTCCCCCGCGGAACGCATGCCCGGTGCACTAAGCTCGGAGGCACTGACCTCCCACGGGATGTGCGGGAAACCGCGGATCTCTCGCACACAAATATTTAGTTTTAGGAGAACGGGAACAAGATGTCTGAAACCGTGAACTTGCCCGCACTGGGTGAAAGCGTCACCGAAGGCACCGTTACGCGCTGGCTCAAGCAGGTCGGCGACCGCGTCGAGGTCGACGAGCCGTTGCTGGAAGTCTCGACCGACAAGGTTGACACCGAAATCCCTTCGCCGGTCGCCGGCGTCATCGAGGAAATCCTCGTGGCCGAGGACGAGACCGCCGAAGTTGGAGCCGCACTGGTTCGCATCGGCGACGGCTCGGGCGCCGGCTCGGCACCTGCCGAAGCCGCTCCGGCCGCTGAGGCCCCGGCCGCCCCCGCAGAGGCCCCGGCCGCAGCTGCACCGGAAGCTCCGGCCCCCGCCGCAGCACCGGCCGCACCCGCCGCACCGGCTGCCGCCGCATCGGGCACCGAGATCACCCTCCCGGCACTGGGCGAGTCCGTCACCGAAGGCACCGTCACCCGCTGGCTCAAGGCCGTCGGCGAAGAGGTCGCCGTTGACGAGCCGCTGCTCGAGGTTTCCACCGACAAGGTCGACACCGAGGTTCCTTCCCCGGTCGCCGGCACCCTGTTGGAGATCCGCGTTCCGGAAGACGAGACCGTTGAGGTCGGCGCCGTCCTGGCCATCGTTGGCGCCGCGGGTGCAGCAGCACCGGCAGCACCTGTCGAGGCCGCACCGGCACCCGCAGCCGAGCCGACCCCGGCTCCGGCCGCTCCGGTCGCCGCACCGGCTCCCGCAGCGGCACCGGCCGCCGCTCCGGCAGCCCCCGCCGCGGCTCCCGCCCCGGCAGCTACCCCTGCAGCCGCACCGGCACCTGCCGCCGCACCCGCAGCTCCGGCCGCCGGCAACGACGGTTACGTGACCCCGCTGGTTCGCCGCCTGGCCAACCAGAACAACGTCGACCTGTCGACCGTCACCGGAACCGGTGTCGGCGGACGCATCCGCAAGCAGGACGTCATCGATGCGGCTGCGGCCGCAACGACCGCCCCGGCTGCCGCTACCCCGGCTCCCGCCGCGGCACCTGCAGCGAAGGCAGCGGCACCCGTCGTGGCCTCCTCGCTGCGCGGCACCGTCGCCAAGGCCCCGCGCATCCGCCAGGTCATTGCCCGCCGCATGCGCGAGTCGCTGGAAATCTCCACCCAGCTGACCCAGGTCCACGAGGTCGACATGACCCGCGTCGCCAAGCTGCGCAATGCCGCCAAGAACGAGTTCGCTGCCGTCAACGGCTCCAAGCTCACCTTCCTGCCGTTCATCGCCAAGGCGGTGGCCGAGGCGCTGAAGCAGCACCCGAAGCTGAACGCCGAGTACGACGAGTCCAAGCAGGAGATCACCTACCACAACGCCGAGCACCTGGCGATTGCGGTTGACACCGACAAGGGCCTGCTGGTTCCCGTCATCTCCAACGCCGGTGACCTGAACCTTGCCGGCCTCGCCGGCAAGATCGCCGACGTGGCAAAGCGCACCCGCGACAACAAGATCGGTCCGGACGAGCTGTCCGGCGGAACGTTCTCGATCACGAACATCGGTTCGGTCGGCGCGCTCTTCGACACCCCGATCATCAACCAGCCGCAGGTTGCCATCCTCGGCACCGGCTCCATCGTGAAGCGTGCGGTTGTCGTGACCGGCGCCGACGGCGACGACACCATCGCCATCCGCCACATGATGTACCTGTCGCTGACCTACGACCACCGTTTGGTCGACGGCGCCGATGCAGGCCGCTTCCTGCAGACGCTGAAGGCACGCCTTGAAGAAGGCGCCTTCGAAGCCGACCTGGGCCTCTAACCCCAGGTAGCCGTTGAAGGGGACGGTCGCTGCGTTTACGCGGCGGCCGTCCCCTTTGCTATGTTCTCGGCCACCTTTGGCAGGCCAAATTCTTTATGGTGTGCAGTTTCCATTAGGCTGGCTGGCATGACCTTTTTGCATGCATTCCTCGTTTTCCTGCACGTTTTGGGTGCAGCGGCGCTCGTGGGCGGCTGGCTCGCCACGTTCAAGACCCCGACCGTGAACATCTGGCAGTGGTATGGTGCCATCGCCCAGCTGGTTTCCGGCCTGTTGCTGGTGGGACTGGCCGAAATGGGTGACGGACAGGTAAACCACGCCAAGATCGCCGTCAAGCTCCTGCTGGCCATCGGCGTCTTCGTCGCAGCCCTGCTGGGCCGCCGCAAGATCAAGAACGGCCTCGAGGTTCCGACCGGCCTGGCCCACGGCACCGGAGGCACGGCGCTGATTGCCATTGCCGTTGCCACCCTCTGGGTCTAAGCACCCGCACGGAGCATGACCCGGCACTGCGCCGGAGGACAGTGGCGGTGTGCCCTCGGGATTCCCGGTGGCACACCGCTTCGCCGTTTAACCAGGTCCTTTGGTTCGGCCGCCCCGGGCCATAGGATTGCCGTGGAGGCGCTCGCCTTCGTCCCGTTGCACATTCAAGGAGTTGTCACCATGGCAGTCACCACCAGAAGCGCAAGCACCGTTTGGACCGGCGACCTGGCCTCCGGGTCAGGGGCAACCACGTTCGAGACCTCAGGCCTCGGCACGTTCCCCGTTACCTGGCGGGCTCGCACGGAGGAAGCCGAGAGCAAGACCAGCCCGGAGGAGCTGATCGCCGCGGCCCATGCATCCTGCTTCTCAATGTCACTAAGCAACATCCTCAAGCAGGCCGGCCACGTCGCCGAGAAGCTGGAAACCACCGTCGAGGTGGACTTCGACACCACCGACGGTGCCAAGATCAGCGGCATCCGGCTGACGCTCAAGGCCACGATCCCGGGACTTGATGTCACGGAATTCCAAAAGCTTGCAAACGCCGCCAAGGAAGGCTGCCCGGTGTCCGTCGCTCTGGCGGCAGTCCCTTCCATCACCCTTGACGCCCACCTGAACTAGCCACAGTTCTGGCGGTGGGGCGGGGGCGGGGCGGCGGCCCCCCCCCCCCCCCCCCGCCTCGAGGATTTTCGCTCCCTTGCGTTACCGACCGGTGTCACATGAAACCGAGAACGAGCGACGAGCGGTACATTTTCCGCGACCAGCGGTTGATGCCGGACGAAATGGCAAATCGATTGGACTTGTCTTGATCAATTTGTCACCATTTCTTCATGTCAACTGATCGAAACGTACAACCAAAGCCCGGACTGGATGCCGAAGAGCGCAGCGCCAAGATTGCCGTGACCCTCTTCCCGCTCCTGGTCCTGGCCGGCGGGGCCATTGCCCTGTTGACCCCGGAAACCTTCAGCGGATTCTCCAAGGCCATCAATCCGTTGCTGATGGTCATCATGTTCGGCATGGGCCTGACCTTGACGCTGCCCGACTTTGCGCTGGTCGTGCGCAAGCCGCTGCCGGTGCTTCTGGGTGTTGTGGCGCAGTACGTGATCATGCCGCTGCTGGGCCTGGGAATTTCGATGCTGCTGCAGCTTCCTCCGGCCCTGGCCGCCGGTGTCATCCTGGTCGGCTGTGCGCCGGGCGGGACCGCCTCGAACGTGGTGACCTACCTGGCCAAGGGCGACGTGGCCCTTTCGGTGACGATGACCTCGATCTCCACCCTGTTGGCCCCCATCTTCACCCCGCTGCTGACCCTGTGGCTGGCCGGGCAGTACCTGCCGGTTGATGCCGGGTCGATGGCCAAGTCGATCGTGCAGATCGTGCTGATCCCCGTGGTCCTGGGCCTGGTGCTGCGCGTGATCCTGCCGCGCCTGGTTGCCCAGGTGCTCCCGGCCCTTCCCTGGGTCTCGGTCATCGCCATCACCGGTGTGGTGCTCATCGTGGTTGCCGGCAGCGCCGCCGCCATCTTCAGCGCCGGTGCGCTGATCCTGCTTGCGGTCATCCTGCACAACGCCGGAGGCATTGCATTGGGTTACGGAACCGCCAAGCTCTTCAAGCAGCCCATTGCGACCCGCCGCACCATGGCCATCGAGGTCGGGATGCAGAACTCCGGCCTGGCCTCCGGCCTGGCAAAGACCTACTTCACTCCCGAGGCGGCCCTGCCCGGCGCGGTGTTCTCGGTCTGGCACAACCTCTCCGGTGCGATCATCGCCGCCATCTGGCGCCGCAGCAGCGCCAAGAACGCCGAGCGCGACGCACAAGCCGCGGAGCTTGCGGCAAAGTAGTCAACGGCCGATCCGACTATCCGAAGGTTCCCTCCTCGCGCCGCAAGGCATGCGAGCGGGGAACCTTTGGCATTTGGTGGCGGTAGGCAATGCACTGCTTGGGCGGGCGACGAAGTCTTCTGGCCTAGTCGATGCCGGTATCCAAGACCGTGGGCTTCACCGGGTTGCCTTTGCCGCGGCGTGAGCGTGCGCGCCCATAGGCGCTACGTGAATTCTGTTTCCACCACCACCAGTCGGCGTGTGAGGCGGCCCTGCGCAGGAGCTCCTTGCTGAGCGGAGCAAACCCACTGGCGACGAGATCTTGGTGGATGTCCTCGGCTGCGCCATAGGCCATGGACTTCCACTGCTTGCGGCTGCGCACGCCGTGGCGGTGGTCCTTGCACCACGCGTTGAGCCGGCTAAACAGCTCTGCTCCTGTGTCCATTTCTGCTTCACCTTGCAGATTCCGGCCGCGGTCGGATTCATGCCCTGCTCCTTGCGGCCTTTCCGAACGGCTTGGATGACAACACTCGCCATTGCCCCAAGGCGTCGTTCCATGCCCTAAATCTAGTTCGGAAGTTCCCGGGTGGAAACATCCTGGCGGGCCTATCCGTCAAAGGACGCCGGCAGCACATCCCGGTGCGGAGCGAGGGACACCACTTCCAGCCGAAGGTCTTGGTGCAATGCGCGGAACACGTCGGGTTCCGCGGCAATGACCAGTGAATCCGGGTAGAGGCCCGTGCCCCAGGCAAAGGCCTGCCGGGGATCCTCGATGAACTCCGGGACGTGATCCCGGACGCCAGCCGGGGTCCACGTAGCCGATGCGGATACACCCATGGCCGCGAACTCCACCGACCCGGAAACGGCCCCTGGGGATCTGGTGAACGTCATGTTCGATGCCGTCGAGGCCGGAAAACATGAGGTTCTTGCCGATGAAGTATCAATGCAGCTCAAGGAAGGGTTAAGTGCCCTGCTCGAGGCGGTGTACACCCAGTTGGGCCGCATGTCCGAGTAAACGGCACCGTGGAGTGCTGTCGGTTGATGCATCATGCCGGCGGTACTCCACGGCGAAGTCTGGAATGTTCCCCGCCCGGCGACTTGCCACTTCAGGAGCCGGCGGGATTATTTGCCTTGGTGTCGTCGCTGGCAGGAGTCAACTCCTGATTGGTCCCCGCGGTGGTTCAAATGGACTTCGGCTCGACATAGGTATCGCCGGAAGCGGTGCCGCGGACGAAGTCAACATCCTCATGACCCACCATCACGCCGTCATCGTCTATCAGTGCCGCTCGCACATGCTTTTGGGTGTCGCGAGTCATCGGAAATACGCTCGAGCCTCGTCCTCGTGGGACATGCTCCTCGCCCCACTGCTGCATCGCTACCAGCACAATCTTCAGCTCATCACCTGCTGCGGTCAGCTCGTAGGCGTCGCGCGTGCGTTGTCCGGGTTCTTGATACGGGACTTTTTCCAAGACGCCATGCTCGACCAGCATGTTCAGCCTTGCACTGAGAATATCGGTTGCGATTCCCAGGGAATCTCGAAATTGAGCGAACGTACGCCGCCCCAAGAGTGCTTCACGCAGCAGGAGGAAGCTCCAAGAATCAGTGAGCACCCCCAGACTTCTGGCGATGGCGCAATGGCTATCCAGCGCGTTGGCGAGCGTTCGCGACTTTCGTGGCATGCTTCAACCCTATCCTGACTCTTCGTAGCCAATTCAGCCGTGATCGATGTCGATTGGCCGGGCCCGCTGACCATATCCCGTGGCCGGAGTGCTCCCGGAGTGCTCCCGGAGTGCTCCCGGAGTGCCGCGGGTGAAGCAAGTCCGGACTACGAGGGAGCTAGTTGCAGTTCCCCTCGGCCAAAGGAAAAGTTCTCTTTCGGGACCGGAATTAATGCGATGAAAACGTCGTCGCCGCTGATCTGCAACGCGCCTGCCGCATTCCGGCATATCGCCTTTCCCAGCGCTTTCTTGTCCGACAAGGAGCGCTCGGCGGTGAAGAGAACGGAAATGATGATCGCGTCGGCGCTGCGTTGCATGCCCATGTAGCCAGGATCAAGGAAAAGTTCGTCACTCTGGTGGGATGTAATCGTCACGAATTGATCCTCGGCTGGAATGCCAAGCGCTTCATTGAGGGCCTGCGGCAATGAACGAGCAAGAGTGCGTTTCTGATCCGAGGTGAAGCGGTCGGCTGGGAGATGCACCTGGAAAACCGGCGTGGTCAAGGCTCCTCACAAAGTTGATGTGCGCCCCAGCGTCAGTGGTCCTGGGTTGCTAGTACAAAGTTAGCCCGGGTATTGTCAGGAAACAACCACTCGTGTCAGAACGCCTTCCTGTGAAGGCATCAAAACCTGAGAGCCCCTGAACGTCGAGAAAAACCGGAGAACAGCCAATGACGCCAACACCCGCGAATCCGCCGAACCGTTCACGCACCATCAGTTATCACAGTCCCGAAGACGACAGATCGAAACTGTTCGAACAGACCGGACTCGAGCAATTGCGCGCACTGGCTGACGGTCGGATCCCGCCACCACCGATGAACAGCCACGTGGGACTGGAGATCATCTCCGTTGCCGATGGTGATGTCCTGATGAGCGCGCAGCCCGATGACTCGCATTACAACCCGATCGGATCTGTCCACGGCGGATTTTTTGCGACGGTGCTGGACTCGGTGGCCGGATGCGCGGTGCATAGCACCTTGCCCGCAGGAGTCGGGTACACGAGCCTGGAAATCAAGGTGTCGTTCCTTCGACCGATCACCGCCGAAACCGGAGCCGTCACTGCCCATGGCTGGGTGACCCGCCGCGGCAGGAGCGCCACGTTCGCCGACGCCGATCTGCGCGACAGCGGCGGACGTGTACTGGCCACCGCATCGAGCACCTGCCTGATCATCCACCCCGACCCCGCCCGATGACCCACTCCGGCACGACCCAGGCCACGCAGCCCGCCCGAGGAACGGGCCGACTGGGAAAGCGCGGAGCGTTTTGGTCCGCGGCTTCGGTGCTCGCCCTGGTGCTCTGGTCTTCCGGAGCACCAAGCGTGCTGTACCCCATCTACGCCGCGCAGTGGGATCTGAGCCCGCTCGTCATCACCACGGTGTTCGCCACCTACCAGCTCGCACTGGTCCTTGTCCTGCCACTCTTTGGGAACCTCTCCGATCGATTCGGCAGGCGACTTATCATGATGGCAGGCATTGGGCTCATCGCCGCGTCGGCGATCGTCTTTGCCGTGGCACCTCACGTCGCGTTCCTGTTCGTCGGACGCGTGTTGCAAGGCGCCGGCGCCGGACTGGCGATGGGGGCGGGGACGGCGTCGCTGATTGAAAACAACACCAGCGCCAGCCCTCGATTCGCCAGTTCCATGGCGACCGTGGCCACTGCGACCGGACTCACGCTTGCTCTCGTGCTTGGAGGGTTAGTCGCACGGTTCGTCCCGCTGCCCCTGTTCTGGAGCTACATCGTCCTGCTCATCCTGTGCTGCGCATCAATCGCTGCCCTGCTGTGTACCCCGGACGACAGGCCAAGCGGTGTCCAACGATGGCGACCGCAGGCTCCCGGCGTGCCCCGAGGCATTCGGCTACAGCTCTCCATCGCCACCCTATCGGTGTCCCTGGCCTACTGTGTTGGCGCGATCTTCCTCTCACTCGGCGCGCATATGATCACCGCGTTCACCCACACCGGAAACACCGCGATCGTCGGTGTCCTGCTCGGATGCTCGGCGGCGGCCATCGGCATCACCGCACTTTTCCTCTCCCGTGTCCGGGCATACGTCTCGGTCACGGTGGGTGCGGCCCTGACGCTCCTCAGCCTCGGACTCATGGCCGCCGCCAGTGCCTTCGGGTCCATCTTGCTCTTCCTCGGCTGGTGTGTCATCGGCGGAATCGCCTACTCCTTCGCTTTCACCGGAGGGCTCGGTCTCATCAACCAGGCCGCTCCCGAACGTCAGCGCGGCGCGACACTGTCCCTGCTCTATTTGCTCGCTTACACGTTCCAGGCAGTTACCGCTATCGGCGTTGGCGCGCTGGCTACCACCAGCACGCTCAGCGCCGCGGTCGGTGTCGCCGCGCTGGCATTGGCCGGCCTCAGTACCTCCCTGCTCGTGCTCATGGTCCTCGAGAACAGGGTGAGAAGATCGGGCCACAGCCCATCCAGCCCCGCGTCCAGGCGCACTTGATCCACACCTCCGCTTGCAAAACAAAGGAGAAGCCCGGAACACCTTGGCCCGGTCCGTCCTCTTCAATCATCTTGGAGAGATCCGTGATCGATCCTTCAAACAGCAGCGCTACCGCGCCTCAGGGCTGAAACTTCTCACCGCGGCCATCGTTGTCTGGAACACGGTCTATGTCGACCGCACCATCACCACCTTGAATCAGGAAGGCAAGGCCACGGACCCTTCGCTGCTGCAGTTCCTCTCACCCCTGCGAGGACCGGGATGCGAAAAAGGTTTCGTGGGCCCGGAAGATTCTCCGGCCCCACGAAACCCGTCGTTGCCCCGCGCAGCGGGCCTACTTCGCGACGAGGTCGTTCGGGTAGCGGATCCCCAACTGGTGGCGGATCCCGTCGAACATTGCCATGGTGTTGACCGAGTGCTCCCACGGCATGGTGGGGGACTCGTTCAGGCCCTGCTGGATGCACCGGGTGACCTCGCGGAACTCGAATGTGTAGTTCTGGCCCACCGGCTCGAAGACCTCGGTCCGCGCGGGGCCGTCGGCCGGGTGGATGAAGAGCTTCGTGGGGTTGTGCAGCGGCGCGTTGGTGCCCAGCCAGCCATTGGTGCACGCGACCCTGGCTTCCTTGGTCGGGGAGCTGGTCAGCGACACCATGAGCTGGGCGTGGCGCACGCCCGTGTAGCCCAGGGTGATGGCCGTCTGGATGTCGACACCGTCGTCGTTGAGGTCGCTGCTGGCCTGCACCGAGGTGGGGAAGCCAAATGCGGCAATGGCCCAGGTGAGCGGGTAGACCGCCATGTCCAGCAGCGCACCGCCGCCGGCGGCCGGATCGTAGAGGCGCCACGTCGGGTCGTAGGGCGCCACGAAACCGAGGTCCGCCTGGACCCAGGACGGTTCCCCGAGCTCGCCGGATTCCAGGATCTCCAGGGCCCGGCCGAACGCCGGGGTGAAGCGGGACCAGAGGGCTTCCATGAGGAAGAGGTCGCGTGCCTCGGCCTCGGCCACCAGGGCCCGGGCCTCGGTGGCGTTGATGGTCAACGATTTCTCGCACAACACGTGCTTGCCGGCCTTCAGCGCGGCCATGGCGATCTCGAAGTGCTGCCCGTGCGGGGTGCCGATGTAGACGGCGTCGATTTCCGGTTCGGCAAACATGTCGTGGTAGGAGCCATAGGCCCAGTCGATGTCATGTTCGTCGGCGAAGGCGCGGGCGCGTTTCTCGCTGCGCGAGGAAACCGCCATGACGTTGGCGTCCTCCAGCGACTTGAGGTCGGCGATGACGTTTCCGACGATGCGTCCGGTGGAGACGACGCCCCAGTTCAGTGTGCGGCCCGTGGCCTTGATAGGCGAGGGGGCTCCCGGGTGGGCGGTGGGTGGTGCCTGGATGTAACTGACCATCGCTTGTGTGCTCCCTATTCAGTGGGCGGATGTTGACCTAGCGTGCGGCGTTGGCCTCACGGTGCTTTGCCGCCAGCACCAGGTAGTGGGCGGCGTTCTCCTTCAGGTTCTCCACCTCCTCGTCGCTCAGTTCGCGGCGGACCTTGGCCGGGACCCCGGCAACCAGCGAGCGCGGGGGGACCTGGGTTCCCTCGAGCACCAGGGCGCCGGCGGCCACCAGGGAGTTCTCCCCGATGACGGCACCGTTCATGATGGTCGCGCTCATGCCGATGAGGCAGTCGTTGCCCACGGTGGCCCCGTGGACCACGGCGGAGTGGCCCACCGAGACGCGCTCGCCGATGGTGCAGGGGTAGCCGGTGTCGGCGTGCAGTACGACGTTGTCCTGGAGGTTTGTGCCCTCCTTGACGGTGATGGTGTCCGAGTCCCCGCGGGCCGAGACGCCGTAGAAGGCACTGGCGTTGGCGCCCAGGGAAACGTCCCCGGAAAGCGTTGCGGTAGGTGCCACGAAAGCGGTGGGGTCGACGGACGGGGTAATCGAATCAATGGTGATGATGTGAGCCATGGCACCCACTCTAGCCGTTGGCCGGCAGGGCCAATGGTTGGTGACACGACGTGGCAATACCCGGGTCTCGGCGGCCCATGGGCGTGCTTACCCGAAGGTGCCGATCGGCCGCCCGGGGTTGGCATCGCGCCGGTCGGGTCCGGTCGGCTTCGCGTGGGACCGGAGCCCGGTGGCCAGCTCCGTGGCCAAGCGGATAGTGTTGTCCTTCGGCTCCGCGCCACGGGGCCGCGGAACCGGACATGGTGTTTGGACGCAAGGGAACGGGAGCAGCTGGGACGATGTGGCCGCAGCACAAGGTCGAGGTTTACGAGCAAATGGTCGCGGCACTTCTGGGCACGCTCGAGGAGCAGGCGGATGACATTCCTCCCCGCCTCCGGGAGAAGCTGGACGGAATCATCAGCTCGGCGGTCCACACCATCGAAAACGCGCCCGAGATTGTGGCGGTGGGGCTTCCGGAGCTCGAACCCGATGCCCTCGGGCCGACCCCGGTCGAGCACATGGAAGCCGAGCCCGTGGTGGATGAGCCCGCGGGTCTCGAGACCGTGGCGGCCGAACCCGTCGGGGCTCCTGCCAAGCCCGCCACCGACCCCTTCCGCCATGGCGCACACGCCGAGGCCAACAGGCTGACCAAGGCCAAGCAGCTGGCCCGGTGGCTCTGGGACAGGGACATCAAGGGCGAGCAGGTGCTGGGCTTCACCAACAAGTGGCGCAACAAGATTGCCCGCGCGGCCGGGGTCAACCCGCCCTCCACCCTGGAAACCTGGACAGTCGCGGTTGAGCTGATGGAGCGCATGCAGCAACTGGCCGATTCGGGAACCCAGCCCGAGGCCAGCGAGCGCCACCACCTGGACGAGCACGAACAGTGGGCCAACGAAAGCTAGCCTGGATGGGTGGCCCAGTGAAGGGCCGCGCCGCAGTGTTCCGGATGCCAGGGCGGCCGCCTCTTCGTCCCGGGGGATCATTCTTCACGACGCGCACACGCCGCGCACGGAAACCTCCCGACCGCTGGTGGCATGATGGACGCATGAGCGAAAACGAAGACCCCACGCTGCGTTCCGTCGAGCTGACCCGTACCGCAACGGGCCGTTACACGGCGCGCAATGCCGCGGGTGCGGAAATCGAGTTTGGCCAAGACGAAGGGCTGCTGAGCCCGGTGGAGCTGCTGCTGTCGGCGATCGCCGGCTGCTCGTCCATCGACGTCGACACGGTGACGGCCCGCAGCGCCGAGCCCACGGACTTCAGGGTCAAGGCAACCGGCCGCAAGGTGGTCGAGGACGGTGCCAACCGCATGGAGGGGCTGCACCTGTCCTTCAACCTGGCCTTCCCGGACACGGCCGAGGGACAGAAGGCCGCCGGCCTGGTCGAACGCCTGGTGGACCTCTCGCACGAGAAGTACTGCACAGTGTCACGCACGGTGGAGCGCGGCACCCCCGTCACGAACGAGGTCCACGTAGGGCTCGGCGACGCCAAGGGCTGACAAGACCGCCGGACGGAGTCCCGGCGGACCCTGAACGGGCGCAGGCCACCCAACCGGTGCTGGACCCGGGCCCAGGGCCACGCCCTGCAAACGCGACCGCAGTGTCTAGGAGAAGACCACGGTGCGGTAGCCGTCGAGCATGACCCGGCGCTCGGCATGCCAGGCCACGGCGCGGGTCAGCGTGCGGCCCTCCACGTCGCGGCCCATGGCCACGAACTGCTCGGCCGTGCGTGCATGGTCCACGCGGATGACCTCTTGCTCGATGATCGGTCCCTCGTCCAGGTCCGCGGTCACGTAGTGGGCGGTGGCGCCGATGAGCTTCACCCCGCGGGCGTGGGCCTGGTGGTAGGGCTTGGCCCCCTTGAAGGAGGGCAGGAACGAGTGGTGGATGTTGATGGCGCGGCCGTTGAGCGCGCGGCACAGGTCATCGGAGAGGATCTGCATGTAGCGGGCCAGCACCACCAGCTCGATGTCGTGCTCCTCGACCAGGGCCAGCAGCCGGGCCTCGGCCTCCGCCTTGGTTGCGGAGGTGACCGGCACGTGGATGAACTCGATGCCGTGGAAGTCCGCCATGGGCTTCAGGTCCAGGTGGTTGGAGACAATCACCGGGATGTCCACCGGCAGGGTCCCGGCGCGCTGCGAGTAGAGCAGGTCGTTGAGCGCGTGGCCCTCCTTGGACACCATGATCAGCGTCCGCACCCGCGAACCGGCGGCGGTGACCTTCACTTCCATGGCGAACTGGTCCTTGACCGGGTCCAGGGCTACGCGCAGCGCGTCGAGGTCCTGGTCGGTCGCCACGGCGATGCGCATGAAGAAGTTGTGCGTCTCCGGGCTTTCGAATTGCTGTGACTCGGTGATGTTGCAACCGGCGCTCAGCAAGGCTCCCGAGACGGCATGGACGATGCCCGGGCGGTCGGGGCATGACAGGGACACAATGAATTCGTTGGTGCTCACGGAGATTACGCTACATGCAGCTTTCGCCGTGGCTGAACTTGGCAGGAAAATGAAGCATTCCTAGCCCGCGCCCACGACCTCTGCCTCACGTGAATCCAACACCCGCCCTGCGGCAACCGCGGCGGCACGGCCGGCGCGGGTCGCCCCGATGGTGGAGGCCGAGGCGCCGTAGCCCACCATGAAAAGCCCCGGCACCTTGGTGACGGTGACCGCGTCCTCGGCCATGACGATGCCCCCGCCGGGCTCACGCAGCCCCAGGGGAGCCAGATGGTCAAGGGAGGCGCGGAATCCGGTGGCCCACAGGATCACGTCGATGTCCTCGGTGGTGCCATCGGTGAAGGTGACGGAGCGGGCGGCGAGCGAGTCGATGCCGCCGCGGGAAACCAGCACCCCGGAGTCGATGCCTTCCCGGTAGAAATCCGTCAGCGGCAGGCCCGTCACCGAGACCACGGATCGCGGGGTCAGGCCGGCCCGGGTGCGGTCATTGACGTTGGCCTCCACCTCGATGCCCCAGGACTTGTCCTGCGGCGCTTGCCTCCACTGCGGTGCCTGCCGGGTGGACCACAGCGTGTCGATGCCCAGGGCGGAAAACTGCAGCAGGAACTGCGCGGCGCTGGTGCCGCCGCCCACCACCAGAACCCGCTTGCCCAGGAACTGCTCGGGTGCCGTGAAGTCGCGGGTGTGCAGCTGGCGCCCGGTGAACTCGCGGGCACCGGGGTAGTAGGGCCAGTACGGCTTGTCCCAGGTTCCGGTGGCGTTGATGAGCGTGGCGGCGTGGACCTGGCGGCCGTCGGTGGAGGTGATGGTGAAGCCCTCGGCAAGCGAGCCGGTGACGGACTTGGCCTTGAAGGGGCGGATCACCGGGAGCGCGAATGCCGATTCGTAGTCCCCGTAGTAGCGGGTGACCACCGCGGAAGCCGGCTCGGAGGGGTCCGGTGTGTCCAATTCCATACCGGG
Source organism: Paeniglutamicibacter sp. MACA_103 (assembly GCF_045798555.1). Lineage (NCBI taxonomy): Bacteria > Bacillati > Actinomycetota > Actinomycetes > Micrococcales > Micrococcaceae > Paeniglutamicibacter > Paeniglutamicibacter sp. MACA_103. The sequence goes on from NZ_JBIXLN010000002.1 coordinate 175,618, forward strand.
GAGCGAGTGCAGGCCGTGGGCGCGATCGAAGGTCAGGGAGTCCCAGCGGTGGCGCCAGGCGCCACCGGGACCCTCATTGGCATCCAGCACCACGAAGTCCCGGAAAGGGGCCATTCCCTTGCGTCTTAGGTGGTGGGCGGCCGAAAGGCCTGCCTGACCGGCACCGATGACGACCGTACGTAGCTGCTCACCCATGGACTGCATTCCGGCTGGTCCTCCTCGAAGCACGTGGTTGTTGAAGATACAACTGTCACCCGGTGTAACAGTCTGGTCCGCGCGCCTATTCCGACTAATATTGAAGGGTGTCGCAACTGGCGTTGGGTGGGATGAACCACCGGGGAACGGCACATGAGCTAACCACGGACCGCGCGCCTGGGTCCGGGGGTTGAATGATTCGCAATGTGACCCTGCCCGAAGACCAACCCTCACCCACCGGAGTTCAACACCATGAGCAAGAATCCCGTGACCAACCAATCCCTCGCCGAGCTCGACCCGGAAATCGCCGAGGTCCTGAAGCTTGAGTTGGGCCGCCAGCGCGACACCCTGGAAATGATCGCCTCCGAGAACTTTGCGCCGCGCGCGGTGCTCGAGGCGCAGGGGTCGGTGCTGACCAACAAGTATGCCGAGGGCTACCCGGGCCGCCGCTACTACGGCGGCTGCGAGCACGTGGACGTGGCCGAGAACCTGGCCATCGAGCGCGTGAAGTCCCTCTTTGGCGCCAAGTTCGCCAACGTCCAGCCGCACTCCGGTGCCTCGGCCAACGCCGCGGCCCTTTCGGCCATGATCGCGCCCGGCGACAAGATCCTTGGCCTGTCCCTGGCCCACGGCGGGCACCTGACCCACGGCATGAAGCTGAACTTCTCCGGAAAGCTCTACAAGGTAGCCGCCTACGAAGTCGATCCGGAAACCTTCCGCGTAGACATGGACAAGCTCCGCGCCCAGGCCATCGCCGAGAAGCCGCTGGTCATCATCGCCGGCTGGTCCGCCTACCCGCGCCAGCTCGACTTCGCCGCCTTCCGTGCCATCGCCGACGAGGTCGGTGCCAAGCTCTGGGTGGACATGGCCCACTTCGCCGGACTGGTCGCCGCCGGACTGCACCCGAACCCGGTGCCCTTCGCCGACGTCGTCACCTCCACGGTGCACAAGACCCTTGCCGGTCCGCGCTCGGGACTCATCCTGACCAATGACGCCGACCTGGCCAAGAAGATCAACTCCAACGTCTTCCCCGGCCACCAGGGCGGACCGCTGATGCACGCCATCGCCGGCAAGGCCGTGGCCTTCAAGATCGCCGCGGGCGAGGAATTCAAGCAGCGCCAGGTGCTCACCCTCGAGGGTGCCAGGATCCTGGCCGAGCGCCTGACCGCCGAGGACGTCACCGGCGCCGGCGTCTCGGTGCTCACCGGCGGCACCGACGTGCACCTGGTCCTGGTGGACCTGCGCAACTCGGAGCTTGACGGCAAGCAGGCCGAGGACCTGCTGCACGAAATCGGCATCACCGTTAACCGCAACTCGGTCCCCTTCGACCCGCGCCCGCCGATGACCACCTCGGGCCTGCGCATCGGCACCCCGGCCCTGGCCACGCGCGGCTTCGACGCCGCGGCGTTCACCGAGGTCGCCGACATCATTGGTGTCGCCCTGCGTGACGGACAGAGCGCCGACAAGGCGGCCCTGGCCGCCCGCGTCAACGCCCTGGCCAAGGCCTTCCCGCTCTACGAGGGCCTCGAAGACTGGTAAACGGCCACCGGCCACCCAAGCACCACCTGCACCATGCGCACACGGGAACAATTTCTTGAAACGGAGCACCACAAACACATGACTGCACAGATTCTTGACGGCAAGGCCACCGCAAAGGCCCTCAAAGCCGAACTGACCGAACGCGTGGCCAAACTGGCCGAACGCGGCGTCACCCCGGGCCTCGGCACCATCCTGGTCGGATCCGACCCGGGGTCGACCTGGTACGTCGGCGGCAAGCACAAGGACTGCGCCGAGGTCGGCATCAAGTCGATCCGCGTGGACCTGCCGGAGGACACCACCCAGGACGAGCTGCTGGCCAAGGTCCGCGAGCTGAACGAGAACCCGGAATGCACCGGCTACATCGTCCAGCTGCCGCTGCCCAAGCACATCGACCAGGACACCATCCTGGAAGCCATGGACCCGGCCAAGGACGCCGACGGCCTGCACCCGATGAACCTGGGACGCCTGGTCGCCAACGTCAACCGCCCGATGACCTCGCCGCTTCCCTGCACCCCCAAGGGCTGCGTGGAGCTGTTGGCCCGCCACGACATCGACCTGAACGGCAAGAACGTCTTGGTCGTCGGCCGCGGCGTGACCATCGGCCGCCCGATCGGGCTGCTGCTGACCCGCCGCGACGTCAACGCGACGGTCACCCTGGCCCACACCGGCACCACCGACCTGGCCCAGCACCTCGCCGAGGCCGACGTGGTCATCGCCGCCGCGGGCCAGCCGCACATGATCAAGGCCAAGGACCTCAAGCCCGGCGCGATCGTGCTGGACGTGGGCGTCTCGCGCGTCAACGACGAGAACGGCAAAGCGGTTGTCACCGGCGACGTGGAACCGGCCGCCTACGAGGTTGCGTCCTGGATCTCCCCGAACCCGGGCGGCGTGGGCCCAATGACCCGTGCCATGTTGCTGGCCAACGTGGTCGAGTCCGCGGAGCGCGCGGCCGGAATCTAGGCTCGGCACCACTCAACGGCACGGTCCGGGTGTTCTCCCCTTCACCTGAAGGGGAGAACACCCGGGCCGTTTGTCTTTTCCCAGATGGCAGTCGGTTTGGCTGCATAGGATGGGGCCCATGACCGCCGAAACCGCTTCCGCCCCGCGACGCACCATATCGGTGCGCATGCGATGGGTCATTGGGCTGCTGGCATTCGCTGCGGCTTGCTATGGGATCGTCGGCTGGTTGTATGACCGAACAATCCAGGATGCTGCCGGCAACCGGCTGATCTTTTATCTTGGGTGGCAAGTCGGCGATTTCGAGGCCCTGGCCTTTGCGCTCGGAGGGCTGGCCGCTGGCACGGTGTTGCTGCTGCTGATTGGGCCGCCAGTCGCACGAATCCGCAATAACGCAGTCTTTGCCGTCGTTCAGCTGCTGCTCTGCGCGGTGGGAGTCGTGCTGTTTCTCATCTGGGCAGCGGCCTGCCTCTTCATGATGATAGGTGCCGGAATGGGTTCGATGGATCCGGTTATCGCCCCGGACGGACAGCGGGTGCTCCTGGACCGCAACGTATCCGGTGGTGAAATCGACTCCGTCTGGGTCCCGCACTCGAGCTACATGTATGCGGAACTTCCCAACAGCAGCTTCCCGACCGAAAAATATGTCCAGACCGGGGACTGCACCCTGGAAGCACACACCAATCCCTGGGTCCTTTCCTGCCAGGGAATTCGACTGGTGCTCGACGGCAAGGACTAGAACAACCATGGGCGCCGCCGGCGCTCCGTACTCCCACCGGCGTATGCCGCATTACGGCCCCGGCCGGATGAACCCGGGGACGGACAACGAGTAGTCTCGTCTCATGATGAACCGACGCCGTCCTCCGCTGGGCATCCTGCCGGTGGCCGTGGCGGTCGTGCAATTGGTCGGAACCCACTTCGCCGCACGGCGGTTGGACGAGTCACTGCCGTGGGGTGCGGTCCTGCTCCTGCTGGCAGGCCCGGCCCTGCTGCTGTTGCGCCGCCGTGCTCCCGGCCCCATGGTTGCCGGCATCGGGTTGGTGACCGTCGGATACGTCGCGGCCGGCTTCCCGTGGGGCCCGTTTCCCTTGTCCTTTGCCGTCGGGCTGGTCCTGGCGGTCCTGGCCGGGGCCCGTTGGTGGGCCTGGGGGAGCGCCGCGGCAGCCGGGATAGCGTTCCTGCTGCTGGCCCTGCAACACGGGGAAAGCACCCGGGTCTTCTTCGTGCTGGTGTGGTTGATCGTCGTCCTGCTGGCGGGGGAGCTGGGCCGCAGCGCCAAGACGCGGCGGGACGAGTTCCGCCGGGCCGCCAGCGAGCGCGCCAGGCACCAGCGCGACGAGGAACGCCTCGTGCTGGCCAGGGACATCCACGACGTCGTGGCCCATTCGCTCTCCATGATCAATGTGCAGGCCTCCGTGGCGTTGCACCTGGCCAAGAAGGACGGCGACACCGGGGGCATGCTCGAGGCCCTGGAGAACATCAAGTCAGGATCCAAGGAAGCCCTCTCCGAGGTGCGCGAGGTGCTTGCGGTCCTGCGCCAGGACGCGCCGCGGGTTCCCAGCCAGCGGCTGGAACAACTCGACGAGCTGATCGCTCGGGTCCGCGGCGCCAACCTCTCCATCACCTTCACCCCGCCGGTCCTGCCGCCACCGGACTGGGTCGACGAGCGCGTGGAGAACATCCTCTACCGGGTGGTGCAGGAGTCCCTGACCAACGTGGTGAGGCATGCCAAGGCAAGCCGCGTTGCCGTTGCCGTCGAACTCGATGACGGGCACGCGGCGGTCTCCGTGGCCGATGACGGGATCGGCATGGGCGCTGGCGACGAGGGAAATGGCATCGGCGGGATGCGCGAGCGCCTCGGCGCCCACGGCGGAAAGCTCACCATCGCCACGGGCCTTCCCGGGGGACCGGGAAGGCCCGGAACCCGGATCAACGCCCTGCTCCCGGCGCCGGGGGCACCCCATGCCTGATGCCCAAACACCGCCCGACACAAAGCCAGGGAGCCCCATGATCGGCCTTCTCATTGTTGATGACCAGTCGCTGATCCGGGCCGGCTTTTCCGCGCTACTGGGAGCCGAGGACGACATGCGGGTGCTCGGCCAGGCCTCCAACGGCGTGCAGGCGCTGGAACAGGCCCGCGCCCTGAAACCCGACATCGTGCTGATGGACATCCGCATGCCCCAGGGCGACGGCATCACGGCCGCGGCGGCCATCACCGCGGATCCGACGCTGGTACACACCCGGATCATCATGCTCACCACGTTCGAGCTCGACGACTACATCCTCGATTCCATCCGGGCCGGTGCCTCGGGATTCCTGGTCAAGGACACCGAGCCCGAGGAACTCATCGCGGCCGTGCGCATCGTCGCGGCGGGGGACTCGCTGCTCTCGCCCTCGGTGACCCGCAAGCTGCTGGCCCAGGTTGCCGCCACCACGCCGGTGCGGACCCCGATGCCAACCGCGGCGTTCGAAGTCCTGACCGAGCGCGAGCGCGAGGTCCTGATGCTCATCGGCACGGGCAAGAGCAACGCGGAAATCGCCGAGCAACTTTTCATCACCCCTCTGACGGCCAAGACCCACGTCTCGCGCATCATCGGGAAAATGGGCGTGCGCGACCGGACCGGGCTCGTGGTCATCGCCTACGAGAGCGGCCTGATCACCCCCGGTGCCCAGCCGGCTCCGCAGGCACCCCGGAGGAACCAGACCTAATCCAGGCAACGTCCGCGGCTGCACCTGCCGGAGTACGCCATGCACCCCAAGGTGTCTCCACCGGGCCGATGCGGCAAGGGGCGCCCAAGGAAGAAAGTGGATACATGAGGCGGAAGGCCTCGGAACCGCAATCCACTCCTTGAGGAGCAACCCATCATGACAACCGCGATTCTTCCCACACTGGCATCCATGCCGGCCCACGCCTGGGGACCGGGATACGGCCCCGGCTGGTTTTTCCTGATCCCGATCTTCTGGATCCTGCTCATCGGATTCTTCATCTTCTTCAGTCGCCGCATGTACTGGCGCCACCGCGTACAGGGCGACCCCATGGGGGCCGAAGGCGTGCTGCGCGAGCGCTATGCACGCGGTGAAATCGATGAGACCGAGTACCGGCAGCGGCTGGAGGTGCTGCGGGCCAACCGAAAATAGGCCGAATGGCATCTCCGGCGGTGACGAACCACGGGTCCCCGGGACCCGTGGTTCGGGTCATCCGGACCGGATGCAGAAGCGTATGACGTGGCTAACACATGCCTGAATCGTTATATGTCATTGCTCGGAAGGATTCGGCAAAAGTCCCGGAATGACGCAGAAAAATGCCAATTAGCGTGTGGTGGAACGTAGTTCATGCCCGGATATGAATTCAGCTATTTGGTGTCAATGTGCAACGATCAGGTATTTCACATGCCTAGCACGTAAGCTCATAGACATAGGAACCGAGATTTTCAGTTCCCACGACTGAAATCGTCGCCCTACTCGCCAATCGGGAGTGACCCTTGAGTAGTATGAGTTCCACTTTGTCCCCCTCGGCCCCGGAGCAACGTGTATCGCGTGGTTCGGCCGGAGCCAACAATTACCGCCACCTGAAAATCCGGGTGCGCGATGCCGGCCTGCTGGGCCGTCGCAAGGGCCACTACCTGGGGCTTGTCAGCGTTCTGGTGGTCCTGCTTGGTGGCGCCGTCACAGGTTTTGTTCTGTTGGGGCACAGCTGGTTCCAGCTGCTTATTGCCGCTGCCATTGGCATCATCCTTACCCAGTTCGCGTTCCTTGCCCACGAGGCCTCGCACCGCCAGATCCTGACATCTGGTCCGGCCAACGACCGGATCGGCCGTTTTCTGGCCAACTTCGTGGTCGGCATCAGCTACCAGTGGTGGATGAACAAGCACAACAAGCACCACGCCATGCCCAACACGGTTGGCAAGGATCCGGATATCGAGTGGGACACCATTTCGTTCCAGACCGAGGACGCCCAAAAGCAGAAGGGGTTCTTGAAGTGGATCACCGAGCGCCAGGGTTACCTGTTCTTCCCGTTGCTGACCCTTGAGGGCTTCAACCTGCACATGCGCTCCATGATCTATTTGTTTACTGGCGACCGGGTCAAGGACCGCAGGCGCGAGATCATCTCGATCATTATCCGGTTGGCCCTTTATGTGGCGGCCATTTACATCTTCCTGCCGGTTGGCATTGGCTCGGCGTTCCTGGGCGTGCAGCTCGCGGTCTTCGGCGTGTACATGGGCGCCTCGTTCGCCCCGAACCACAAGGGCATGCCGCTGATCCCCAAGGAATCGCGCATTGACTTCTTCTCCCGCCAGGTGCTGACCAGCCGCAACGTCATGGCTCGCACTACGTGGGGCAACCGCGTTCTCTCGCACGTCTTTGGCGGCTTGAACTACCAGGTCGAACACCACCTGTTCCCCTCGATGCCCCGCGCCAACCTCGCCGGCGTAGCCGCGATCGTGCGTGAATACTGCCACGAGCTCAAGGTCCCCTACACGGTCACCTCGGTGACCCAGTCCTACTCCCAGGTCATCACGTACCTAAACAAGGTCGGACTTTCGGCGCGCGACCCGTTTGACTGCCCGATGGTCACGGAGTTCCGCCCGCACAAGTAGGCAGATCTTTCAGCCGTCGACCGCTCGCTCGGCCTGGCTGCGAAAACTGAATTTTGCACATTGCCCTCGGCACCGATTGGTCGGTTCCGGGGGCAATGTTTTTCTGGTGGCTATCCGGTTGGGAGCCTTTTGTTGCAAATGTGACGGCGCGCAAATTGTAAGTGAATCACAGCATACGAATCTGAACCGGCGCGGCCGGACATCTCTCGATCGACTTCCGTTGTCACGAAAAAGCAGCCAATCAGTAGGGTGAATTCGAGTACGAAATTGTTCACTAAATTCAGCACAATGAATGGGATTGGTTATCGCCTGCAGCCGGTCTGCCATGGTCCTCGCGCGGGCCAGCGTATTGCCACCCATTATGTTTGGTGAATTAGGTAAGTCATACCTAAGCTGTGTGAGCGGTCCCACCCAAAATCTCCCGGGACCGCCAATACCTCGCTCCCATAGAAAGCGCCGATTCATGACGATTCGAAAAAACGTGCTGACTGGCCTCGCCGTCATTGCCACCGCGGCCCTCGGCCTGACCGCATGCTCCGCCAACGCTCCTGCGCCGGCTGCCTCGGACGCGGGAGAAATCACCGTCTACAACGCACAGCACGAAAGCCTTGCCCAGGAATGGGTCGACGCCTTCACTGCCGAGACCGGCATCAAGGTGACCGTGCGCAACGGCTCGGACACCGAAATGTCCAACCAGATCATCCAGGAAGGTCAGGCTTCCCCGGCAGATGTCTTCTTGACCGAGAATTCTCCCGCAATGGCGCAGGTCGAGAACGCCGGTCTTTTCGCCGACGTCGACAAGGCGACCGTTGACCAGGTGCCGGCCGAATTCCGTCCCTCCACCAACAAGTGGACCGGCATCGCCGCACGCTCGACCGTGTTCGTCTACGATCCGAAGAAGATCAGCGCCGACAAGCTGCCCAAGTCCATGCTCGACCTGGCCAAGCCGGAGTGGAAGGGCAAGTGGGCCGCTTCCCCGACCGGCGCCGACTTCCAGGCGATCGTTGCCGCATTGCTGGAACTCAAGGGCGAGGCTGCCACAACCGAGTGGCTGGCCGGCATGAAGGAAAACTTCACCGCCTACAAGGGCAACTCCACCGCCATGAAGGCAGTGAATGCCGGTGAAATCGATGCCGCGCTGATCTACCACTACTACTACTACGGCGACCAGGCCAAGACCGGCGAGAACTCGAAGAACGTCACCCCGTACTACTTCAAGAACCAAGACCCCGGGGCATTCGTCTCGGTCTCCGGCGGCGGCGTCCTCGCATCCTCCAAGCACGCGGCCCAGGCCCAGGAATTCCTGAAGTTCGTCACCGGCAAGACCGGGCAGGAAATCCTGAAGACCGGAACGTCATTTGAATATGCAGTCGGTTCCGAGGTCGCCTCCAATGAGAAGCTGGTGCCCCTTAAGGAGCTGCAGGCTCCGACGGTTGACCCTGCCAAACTGAACTCGGCCAAGGTGACCGAACTGATGAACAAGGCAGGACTGCTGTAATCGTATGAGCAAGACCCAGTTGGTTCCCGGCACGAAGCGGGAACCGAGAGTGGCGGGCGGGGGCAAAGCCCCCCGCCCGCCATTGGGCGTTTCGACGCTCGCTCTTTTGGCAACCTTCATTGCCCTCTTTTCCCTCATCCCGCTGGGCTACGTCATATACATGACGGCTGCCACCGGCTGGGACACTGTCATTGAACTCGTCATCCGCCCGCGCGTGGGCGAGCTGCTGCTCAACACCATCTTGCTCGTCCTAGTCACGGTCCCGCTGTGCCTGGTGCTGGGCGTGGGCGGCGCGTGGTTGGTCGAACGCACGGCCCTGCACGGGCACCGCTGGTGGGCGCTGGCCCTTGCCGCGCCCCTGGCCATCCCGGCGTTTGTCAACAGCTATGCGTGGGCATCCACGATTCCCTCGCTTGCCGGGCTGGGTGCCGGAACCCTGATCGCCACGCTGTCCTATTTCCCGCTGGTGTACATCCCCGTAGCGGCGACCCTGGGGCGTCTGGACCCGGCGATTGAGCAGTCCGCAGCCTCCTTGGGCCTGGGGCCCTGGGCTGTGTTCTTCCGGGTGGTGCTGCCGCAGCTGCGCATCGCAATGTCCGGCGGTGCGCTCTTGGTTGCGCTCCATTTGCTCTCCGAATACGGCGCCTTTGCGATGATCCGATTCGACACCTTCACCACGGCCATCATGGTCCAGTTCCAATCGGCCTTCAGTGGGGCGGCCGGAAACATGCTTGCCAGCGTGCTGGTCCTGTTCTGCATGTTGCTGTTGCTCGCCGAGGCCAAGGTGCGCGGCAACGCGCGCTACTCGCGCGTCGGTTTCGGGGCCCAGGGACTCGCCATCCGCCTGCATCTTGGGCGCCATGAAGTCCCCGCCCAACTGGGCCTGCTGGCGCTCTTCGCCCTGTCCGTGGGCGTGCCCTTGTATTCCGTGGTTCGCTGGCTCATTGCAGGGGGAGTGGAGATCTGGGATCCCACGGAATTCTTCCCGGCACTCCTCCAGACCATGGGCTATGGCCTGGGCGGCGCCTTGGTGACCGTCGTGGTGGCGTTCCCCATGGCGTTCCTGGCCGTGCGCCATGCCAATTGGTTCAGCAAGCTGTTGGAGCTGTCCAACTACGTCACCAGCTCCATGCCCGGGATCGTGGTCGGCCTTGCCTTCGTCACCGTCGCCATTCGCCTGGTCCCCGGAATCTACCAGAGCGCATATGTGCTGCTGGCCGCCTATGTGCTTTTGTTCCTGCCGCGCGCACTGGTGAACCTGCGGGCAGGGCTGTCCCAGGCGCCGCGTGAACTCGAGGAAGCCGCCCGCTCGCTGGGCAGGTCTCCTGCCCTGGCCTTCTTCCGCGTCACGCTGAGGCTGACGGCCCCGGCGGCGGCCGGAGGCGCGGCACTGGTCTTCCTTGCCATCGTCAACGAGCTGACCGCCACCCTGTTGCTGGCGCCCAATGGCACCCGCACCCTGGCCACGGCATTTTGGGCCAAGAGCAGCGAGATCGACTATGCGGGAGCCGCGCCCTATGCCCTGCTAATGATCCTTATTTCCGTACCCATGACCTACCTGCTGTTCCAACAGTCAAAGAAAGCGGCCGGACAGTGACCACCTCAGCACCCCAGATCCACAAGTTTTACGGTCTCATGCCGGCCGTCAAGTTCCTGCGCACCAGCAACCTGGTCAAGAGCTTTGGTTCCAAGGAAGTCCTCAAGGGAGTCGACCTTGCCGTCAACGAGGGCGGGACCACCGCGATTGTCGGCCCCTCCGGATCGGGAAAGACCACCTTGCTGCGCTTGATTGCGGGCTTCGAGAACCCGGACAGCGGCACCATTGAATTGAACAATCGCGTGGTTGCCGGAGAGGAATGGATCCCGGCGCACAAGCGCGAAATCGGGTACGTGGCCCAGGACGGGGCGCTCTTCCCGCACCTGAGCGTGGCACAGAACATTGCGTTTGGGCTGGACCGGGCCTGGAACCTTGCCGGGCGTAGGGCCCACGCCCGTCGCGTGGCGGAACTTCTGGACATGGTTTCGCTCGAAGCCTCCATGGGGGAGCGCAGGCCGCACGAGATCTCCGGCGGGCAGCAGCAGCGCGTGGCCCTGGCCCGGGCCCTGGCCCGCAAACCGAAACTGATGCTGCTTGACGAGCCGTTCTCGGCCCTGGATGCCGGGCTGCGCGTGGCCACCCGCAAGGCCGTGGCCGACGTCCTGCATGCCGCGGAAATCACCACGATCCTAGTGACCCACGACCAGGGCGAGGCGCTGTCCTTTGCCGACCAGGTGGCGGTCATGCGCGGGGGCACCCTGGCCCAGACCGGAACCCCGTTTTCCGTCTACACCCGGCCCGCGGACCTGGACACCGCGGAATTCCTGGGCGACGCCGTCATGCTCGATGCCCTGCTCCAGGGTTCCCTGGCCACGTGTTCGCTCGGCGGCATCCCCGTGCGCCACGCAACCGTCCAGGGCCGGGTGCGCCTGATGCTTCGCCCGGAGCAGATACGCATCGCCGCGGACGGCCCCATCAAGGGAGTCGTGGTGGACACCGTGTTCTTCGGCCCGGAAACCACGGTGCGGATCAGGCTGTCGCCGGTGCCCGGGCTGCTCGGCGGCGGGGAGATCATCACCATCCGCCACTGGAACGCCTCCATGGCACGCCCCGGCATGGACCTGAACCTGCGCGTCATCGGCGAGGGCGTTGCCTTCCCCGCCGACGCCCAAGCCACTTAACGAAAAAATGGTCGGTGTCCGTCCCCTTTGAAGGGGGACGGACACCGACCATTCGTGTTCCGCGGTGGAACCCGCCGTTGGACAGGATCCCGGACTCCGCTCTGCTATTTGACCGGGACAGCCGACGTTTCGAGGGCCGGGCGGCGCTTGTCGAAGACCGTGGCCCCGATTTCCTGCTCTGCCTGGTTGTTGATCGAAAGATCGATTCCCTTGCGGTCGCGCAGCAGGGAGACGGCCGTGAGTGAAATCAGGGTCATGCCCAGGAGGTAGGCCGACACCGCGGTGGTGGTTCCGGTGGCCTGGACCAGTGCCGTGGCGATCATCGGGGCGAACGCACCGCCGATGATCGCGCCCAGGGCGTAGGAAATGGATACGCCGGAGAATCGCACCGAGGCCGGGAACAGCTCTGAGTACAGGGCCGCCTGCGGGCCGTAGGCCAGGCCCAGGCCGATCGCGAAGAGCGCGAAGGCCAGGTACAGCATGGGCAGCGAGGCGGTGTTGATGAGCCAGAACAGCGGGAATACGCAGAGGGCCTGCGAGGTGAAGCCGATCTGGTAGGTGCGCTTGCGCCCGATCGTGTCCGCCAGGTAGCCCGAGAGCAGCGTGAAGATGAACCACATGGCCGCGGCAAAGGAGACGGCAACCAGCACGTCGGTCCGCTCGAAGCCGATCGGTCCCTCGGGGTTGGTGGTGTAGGCCTGCAGGAAGCCGCCGGTGGTCATGTAACCGGCGGCGTTGTTGCCGGCGAACACCAGGGCGGCCAGGATGACCAGCAGCCAGTGCTTGCGGAACAGCTCGACGACCGGGACCTTGGTCTGCTGCTTCTTGGCTGCGATTTCCTCGAAGATCGGGGACTCGTCCACCGCACGGCGCACGACGTAGCCGACGATGATCAGCACGATGCTCAGCAGGAACGGCACGCGCCAGCCCCAGGCCAGGAACTGCTCGCCGGGGGAGATGACGCCTGTCATCAGTGCCATGACGCCCGAGGCCAGGAGCATGCCCAGCGGCACGCCGAGCTGCGGGAAGGCACCGGCGCGGCCGCGGCGGTCCTTGGGTGCGTGCTCGACGGCCATGAGGACCGCCCCGCCCCATTCGCCGCCGGCGGAGATGCCCTGCAGGATGCGCAGCAGCAGGAGCATGATCGGGGCCATGACCCCGGCCGTGGCGTAGGTCGGCAGCACGCCGATGAGGGTCGTTGCCGCTCCCATGAGGATCAGCGTGATCACCAGCATGGCGCGGCGGCCGATCTTGTCCCCGTAGTGGCCGGCCAGGAAGGCACCCAGCGGACGGAAGAGGAAGGAAATGCCCACCGAGGCGAATGAAAGCAGCAGGCCGATCTGTGCGCCGGCCGGCTTGAAGAAAAGTTCGGCGAATATCAGGCCCGCCGCGGTGGCGTAGACGAAGAAGTCATACCACTCGATGGTGGTGCCGATGATCGTGGCAAACGCCACCCGACGCTGGTTGGCGCGCTGGGCCGGTGTCTGGCTCTGGGCAATGCTCATGGTGCTCCTCTTTGAGCGGACTGCTCGGACGGGATCGACTCTGTCGGCCAGGCCCCGGAATTGCCTTGGGCAATTCGGGCCGCGTAAGCCAGGTCACCAACCAGTGTTACAGCCCACATTGATTGAGTAAACTTCAATTAGGTGTACAACATTTTTGATTGGACTGAAGAATGGCTCGATTCTCCCTGCGCCAGCTGGAACTGCTGGCCGAACTTCCGCGGCATTCGACCCTAGGCTCGGCTGCGGCGGAACTGCACATCTCGGAATCCGCGCTTTCCCAGGCCATCACCGCGGTCGAGAAGATCGCCGGGGAACAGCTCTGCGTGCGCCGCAAGTCCCACGGGGTGCGGATGACTCCCGCCGGCAAGTACTTCGCGGCCAAAGCCGCTCGGATCGTGGCCGACACCGACGAACTGGCCGATTCCTTTCCCCGCGCCGACGGATCCCTGCGCGGTCCGGTGTCCATCGGGTGCTTCGCGTCCATTGCCAGCCACGTGGTGCCCTCGACGCTCGAGGGCTTTCGCACCCTGCACCCGGGAATCGACGTGACGGTGAGGGTCGGCACCCACGACGACCTGCTCCCGGCGCTGGAGAACGGAGAACTGGACCTGGCCCTGGTCTATGACCTGCTGCTGCCCACCGGATTCGCCAAGCGCGTGATCTACGAGACGCGGCTCGAGGTGGTGCTGCACCCCGAGCACCCGCTGGCAGCCAAGAAGTCGATCACGCTGGCCGAGCTGGAAGCCGAACCGCTGATCAACTACGAATCCAGCCCGAGCACCGAGAACACCCGCAGGCTCTTTTCCGAGGCCGGGCTCCATCCCAACGTCGCCTATTCCTTGCCGCAGGTGGTGCTGGTCAATGCCATGGTGGGGCGCGGGCTGGGCTACGGGCTGCTCTATGCGCGGCCGAACAACCCGCCGCACACCCTGGACGGGTTGCCCGTGGCCATCAGGAAGCTTGAGCCGCCCAACAGCCCCAGTGCGGTCGTGGCGATCTGGCCGCGAACCTCCACGCCGGGACCTCGGGCCGAAGCCCTGCTCGAACACTGCATCACTGCCATGGACGGGGCCTGGGGCAGGAACTGAGGCGCAGCGGATCATGCCGGTATCGGGATGCCGGCCTTGGCCAGGGCCTTGAGGCTGAACCCCGGGTCGGCGAGGGTCTCGGGGTCCAGCCTGAGTCCCCGGCCCACGAGCTTGCGTGCGGCAATGTGGTCGGCCGCGGAGTTCACCGACTCCACGGCCGCCAGCACGCCCTCGCGCAGCAGCGCAATGGAGAACTTGCCGGTTGCGGGGTCCCCGAGCACCACGGGCTCGTCAGTCGGCTCCGAGATCCCGGCGATCTGAAGCCGGATGGATCCCTGCGTGCTCCAGAACCACGGAGTCTCGGCGTAGTCGCCGTTGTGCCCCATGATGCTGCGGGCGGCGTGCCGGCCGTGGTCGGTGGCGTTTTGCACCGATTCGAGCCGGGTCAGGGAACCGGTGGAAGCGTGGGGGAAGGACGCGCAGTCACCGACTGCAAGCACTCCCTCGACATTGGTGCGCAACGCCGAATCCACGAGTATCCCGTTGTCGGTGGCCAGGCCCGCGGCCTCGGCCAATTCGGTGCGCGGCAGCACGCCCACCCCGTAGAGCACCAGGTCCGCCGGGTAGCGGTTGCCACTGGAGGATTCGACGACCAGTCCGGTCCCGTCCTGCTGGATGGCGGCCACACCTTCGTTCAGGCGCAGGTCGATGGCGTCGGCCCTGTGTCGGTCGGTGAACCAGTCCGAGGCCGTCGCCGAGAGCGCGCGGCCCATGGGGCGGGCGGCGAATTCCAGCACGGTGACCTCCAGCCCGCGGGCCCGTGCGGCAGCCGCGAATTCCAGGCCAATGAATCCGGCACCGATCACCACGACCCGACGCGCGGAGGACAGGGAACGCTGCAGCCGTTCGGCATCGTCGAGCGTGCGCAGGGCGTGGACACCCTCGAGTGCGGCACCCGGGCAGGGCAGCGGCCGGTTGGCCGCACCGGTGGCGAAGACCAAGTGGGTGTAGTCCAGGGCTGTGCCGTCAGCCAAGGTGACGGACCGGGCCGCGGTGTCCACCGCGACGGCCGCACCGGCATGGAGAGTCACGTCCTTGGCAGCGAAGAAGTCGGGACCGCGCAGGGGCAAGGCGGTGCCCGTTGAATCGGCGCCCAGGTAATCCTTGGACAGTGGCGGGCGCTGGTAGGGGAATGCTGCCTCGTCGTTGAGGATGGTGATGGCCCCGGCGTACCCCTCGGCACGCAGGGAGTCGGCGACCTGGATCCCGGCCTGCCCGGCACCGATGATGACGGTGTGCTCAACGGCGTTCGTAGGCATGGCCGCTACACCTGGTCCGAGGGCACGTCGACGACGATGTTTGCCAGGGAATCGGACATCTTGATTTGGCAGCCCAGGCGCGAGGCGTCGGTGCGCTCGGCGGTGGTGCAGTCAAGCATCTCGTCTTCGTCATCGCTGAGGTCCGGGAGCTGCCCGGCGAACTCGGGGCGGACGTAGACGTGGCAGGTGGCGCACATGGCCTGGCCGCCGCATTCGCCGACGATTCCCTCGACGCCGTTGGTGACGGCGGCGCGCATGAGCGAGGTGCCTTCGTCGACGGTGATTTCGGTAGCCTCGCCGGTGGACTGGGCAAAGGTAATGGTGGGCATGGAAGATGACTCCTGAAAGGAAGAGAAGGGGTGCAGGCGGAGAATGGAAGTTAGCGGGGGACTGGGACTAACCCCAGGTGACCGGCATCTTGGTCAGGCCGCGGAAGACCCAGCCGGCGTCGATGCTCGGGCTTGAGGGGTCCAGGCGCAGGTCAGGGATTCTGTCGAAGAGTGAGGGCATCGCGATCTGCGCCACCTGGGCCCGGGCGATCCAGGTGCCGGCGCAGAAGTGCACGCCGCCGCCGAAGCCCAGGTGCGGCTTCTTGGGTCGGAAGATGTTGAAGATCTCGGGGTCCTCGAAGACCTTTGGGTCGCGGTTGGCAGCACCCAGCACCACGCCCAGCCGTGAGCCCTTGGGCAGGTGCACGCCTTCGAGCACCACGTCCTGGGTGGTTTCGCGGGGATACATGCCAATGGGAGCCACCCAGCGCACGGATTCCTCGAATGCCACCGCATGCAGCTTGGGGTCGTTCTTTACGGCGTCCAACTGCTCCGGGTTCTTCAGCAGCGCCCAGACGGTGGTGGCAAGCACGTCACGTGGTTCGTTCAGTCCACCACCGATGGTCATTTTCAGGTTGGCTCGGATGGCCCCGAGCGGGATGGGCATGGAGGCGAGCCCGGAGAGCAGTGAGTGGTCGGGGTTCTTGGCCAGATACGGAAGCATCTCGTCGATGGCGGCATCGACCTCTGCCGAGGATGCTGCGCTCTTGTCCCATACCGCGGGATCATCGGCGTAGTTTCCGGTCCCGTCGATCATGGTCTGGCTCCAGCGCTGCATGTCTTCCTGCGATGCGTTGTGGAAGCCGCAGATCAACCGCAGGTTCTCCGCGGCGTAAGGGGCAGCATAGTCCCACACGAAGTCGGCACCCGGTCCTTTGTCGACCAGCTCGCCGAGGTACTTCTCATGGTTCGCCGTGAAGATTTGGTTCCAGTGTTTCTTGATGGTGCCCGGGCGCAGCGTGGTGCCGTAGGAGTCCCGGTCCACCTGGTGCTTCGGGTTGTCCTTGCGCAGCATGGAGTGGCCCATGGCGCGCTTCATCAGCGAGTTGTTTTCATCGGCGGAGAATCGGGCCTCGTCCTGTTCGATCTCGTGGCAGGCTGCGTAGGAGGTGACCATGTAGCGATTGACCGCTGGCACCCAGTGCACCGGGGACTCGGCTCGCATGCGCTGGTAGATCGGGAACGGATCTGCGTAGAGATCCGGGATGGTCACCCAATCGGCCACGGGTGCGGAAGCGCCGACCTCGACCGCGGCTGGCTCAGCCGGAACCGTCCCCTGTTCAATGACCGTGGTGGTGTCAGCAGCGCCGGTTGCTCCGGAGAAGGGACAGACGGCGGTCGGGGCATTCGATGTGCTCATGGCTGCGGAACTCCTGCGCGAAATGTTGGCTACTGGTTCTCCAGTGTGACCCTCCGCATAACCTCGGGTAAAGTACGAGTTCCAGTGTAATAACCACGGTTTTAGTGAGGTGTTTTTGGCGCGGTATACCTTGAGGCAACTGGAGTGCTTCGTTGCGGTGGGAGAACACGGCTCGATAGCCGGTGCCGCCGTGGCGTTGATGCTTTCGCCCTCGGCAATCACGGGGGCGCTGAACGAACTCGAACGCGCATTCAATTCGCAGTTGACGATTCGGCGCAAAGCCCACGGGGTAAGCCTGACCCCGTCGGGGCAATACGTCTTGTCCCAGGCGCGCGGGTTGTTGAATGCAGCAACGGACCTGCAGGTCATGGCCGCGGACGCGGGAAGTGCATTACGGGGCAGGGTCGTGATTGGCTGTTATTCGTCGCTGGCCCCCACACTCCTGACCGAGCTCATGGCCGAGTACGGAAGCCGCCACCCGGACGTGGAGTTGGACTTCTTTGCGGGAACCCAGCAGGAAATCCACGAGAAGTTGCTGTCGGGCGAACTCGATCTGGCCATCGCCTACGAGCTCACCGTTCCGTCGGGGCTGACCCACAAACGACTGCGCGAGGCCGTCCCCGCCGTCGTCTTGCCGGCGGATCACCGGCTAGCAGCACGGGACAAGGTGGCGCTCGCCGAACTTGTCGACGAGCCCATGATCCTGCTGGACGTGAACCCAAGCCGCGAGAACACCGAGATGATGTTCTCCGCGGCTGGACTGACCCCATGGATACGCTTCCGGACCACCGACTTCGAGGTGACCCGCTCGATGGTCGCCCGCGGAATGGGATATGCAATCCTGGTCCAACGGCCAGTCGCCGACGTTTCCTACGAAGGACGGCCACTAGTCATCCTGCCGATTCATCCGGCAGTCCGTCATGTGCCGATCTCCATGATTTGGAGCGAAAATGTTCGTCTTTCAATTGGTGCCGAGGCCATGCTTGAGTTGGCCATCGAGCTGCACCAGAAGCAACCTCGCAAGAACGAGGCTGTTACCAGAGCACACGATTCCGATAAGACGAGCTGATGTTGTCGCTGAGCTGCCTAACCGAAGAGGCCGCTTTGCAGGATGTTGATGACGGCGGGCCCGAGAATGACGATGAAAAGCACTGGGAAAATGCACAGCAGTAGTGGAAAGAGGACTTTTACCGGTAGCTTCATGGCTTTTTCCTCGGCCCTTTGCCGGCGCTTGACACGCATTTGTGAAGCCTGCACTTTGAGCACCCTAACGATGCCAATCCCGTAGCGGTCGGCCTGAATCACGGCACGCACGAAGGATTTCAGGTCAGCTACGGAAGACCGCTCGGCTAGAGCCATGTAGGTTTCTGCCCTGGAGCGCCCTAGCTGCATTTCCTGTAACGCCCTACTCATTTCCTGGGCCATCGGGCCGGGGCTGTTTGACGCTACTCTTGCCATGGCAGATTCGAAGCCGAGCCCGGCCTCGACGGAGATTAGCAGTTGGTCAAGAACGTTGGGCAGCTCAAGTTGAATGGCTTCCTGGCGCTTGATCCCAGCGTTGTAGACCAAGATATCCGGTAGGAAGAATCCCAAGACAAGCAACGCTATTGCCAAGATGAACAACTGAAGGACGGGGCTCATCAGGAATGCCAGGAAACCTAACCCGCCCAAAGCCAAGGCTGAAATGGGTTTCGCAACGATTATCCGATCTAGGGGCCATGACGAAGGGCGACCAGCCATAGCCAGTAATCGATCCAGTTTTGCCGCGTAAGTTCCTGATACAAGATGGCGAGCCAATGTGGTGAACTCGGACACTCGAGCTGCTTCTTCGCCTGGATTTAGCTGTGTCCTGCTCAGATTTTGCTTGATTAGTACGAGCTGATTGCGGTCCACCGACACAAAGCTCCAGGTCAGGAATGCTAGCGGAAGTGCCAGCAAGGCAATAGCCGCCCAACCTATGAGTTCGATCCCCATGTTGTTCACCCTCCTAGAACTTGATTTGAATTGTGCGGCTCATCCAAAACGACCCAATGCCCAGCATGATCACTGCGACTATGGACATGAATATGCCGATTGGATGCGTAAAGAGCATGCCGATGTAGGTGGGATTGATGAACGCGAGCATCAGCCCGACACCGACTGGCAATGCAACCAGAATGTAGCCGGAGATCTTTCCTTCCGCTGACAATGCCCTGACCTGGCCCTTGATCTGGGCCCGCTCGCGAATGGTTTCTCCAACTTGGTCCAGCACCTGAGCCAGATCACCGCCAACCTCACGGTTGATGAGAATGGCTTCCGCAATCCAAGAGAAATCCTCGGAATCCATGCGTTGGGCTATTTCCATCATGGTTGACTCAGGGTTTCGTCCCACGCGGGCTTCGTTGACAATGCGACTCAGCTCCTCGGACATCGGTGCTTCGAATTCTTGCACAGCGGAGTCGAATGCTCGCATGACGGAGTGCCCGGCGCGCAGGCTGCCTGAGAGCGTCATTATTAGGTCAGGCAGTTGCAGATCGAAGGCGCTGCGGCGCTTGGATTGGCGCAAACTCAACACGGCCCATCCTATGACCGGTACCAACAATGCGAGCAGAATGGCTCCCAGGGGGCCCATTGCCGCGAAGCCAAGCAATCCTGCCACGATCGAACCCGCGGACAAAAGCACCAGGAATTCTGACGGTGCAATTTTCAGACCGGCACCTTCAAGGGCAGCGCGATTGAAGAGTCGTCCGCCTTGGTAGCCCACGCCGCGTTCGACGGCCCCCACTGCGGCACCGCTGAAGCGCGTGATCAGTGAGTTTCGGTTGTCGGTAACGTTTCCCTGGCGTCGGCGATCCAACCCTACGTCGGCGCTGGCCGGACGGAGAACCACCAACAGAAGCAGCAAGATCGCACCCAGTGAGGCTGCAATCCCTCCCATCACGAGTAACATATTCATGATTACCGCCTCCCGACGCCGGCTACTGTGCCCCCGGTGACCATGTTTCCAAAGATGCCCGGAGGAACCGAAATCCCCACGTTCTGGAAATGCTCGATAAACCGTGGGCGTACACCCGTGGGGATAGGCTTTCCGAGGAACCTGCCTTGGGCATCCACTCCCGCGCTGTAATCGAACAAGAACGCGTCCTGCAGTGTGACGATGTCACCTTCCATCCCCTGAACCTCGGTAACGTGGGTGACACGGCGACTGCCATCTCGCAAGCGAGTCAAGTGCACGATGAGGTCAACGGCGGACGCAACCTGTTCGCGGATTGCGCGCAACGGTAGGTCAAGACCCGCCATAAGCACAAGCGTTTCCAAACGCGCTATGGCATCCCTGGGCGTGTTCGCGTGGACAGTGGATATCGAGCCGTCGTGGCCGGTATTCATTGCCTGGAGCATATCCAGGGCCTCGCCGCCACGAACTTCACCAACCACGATGCGGTCAGGCCGCATGCGCAGGGAGTTTCTCACGAGGTCGCGAATGGTTACAGCGCCTTTGCCCTCGATGTTCGCGGGGCGGCTTTCCAACCGGACCACGTGTTCTTGCTGGAGCTGAAGCTCGACTGCATCCTCGATGGTGACAATGCGTTCGTTGTTGGGAATGAACCCAGAGATTACGTTCAGCAAAGTGGTCTTTCCGGTTCCCGTTCCACCCGAAACAATGATGTTCAGACGGGCCTTGACGCAAGCATCAAGCAGGTGGGCCATGTCGGTGCTTAGCGTCCCATAGTCAATCAAATTGCGAACGGTCAACGGCACTTGGCCGAATTTCCGAATGGTCAGGCTGGGGCCGTTGACTGCCAACGGCGGAATGATGGCATTGACACGACTACCGTCTTCCAACCGTGCATCGACAAGCGGAGACGATTCATCAATACGGCGCCCCACGCGGGAAACAATGCGCTCAATTACCCGTCTCAGCTGCTCTTCGGAACTGAACCTTGCGTCCTCCAATTCCAGCCGACCGCCGCGTTCCACGTAGATTTGTTGGAAGTGATTCACCATGATTTCCGATATTTCCGGGTCATCCAGGAGCCGCTGCAATGGGCCCATTCCCAAGACTTCGTCACCGATGTCCCGAATCAAGCGTCGCCGTTCTTCCGGGGAGAGCGGAACATTCTCAGCATCGATGACCTGGCTAAGTTCTTCGCGGGCCATCTTGCGAAGGGCTTCTTCCGTCATGGACGGATCGGTGATGCGTGATCCGAGCCGTTTGAACAGTTCTTCTCCGGCCCGGGCCTTCAGCGCAGCCAGACCGTCTACGTTGTGGCGCTGTTGGGCCTGGGTGGTTGTGGTTCCACCCATACGGGCCAACATTCCGTTGGGTTTGGTCGAGTCTGCCCGTTCGGGTTCGACCACTGGGATAGCGAACGCATCCGTGAATTCTGGCGCAGTTTCCTCCACGGATGGTTCGTTGTCATGAATGGGATCTTCCTGGACGGCAACCGAGACGCGAGCGTCCGGGCTGTCTTCTTTGCGTAGGGCATTGAGCCGTTCTGACAGATTCATTGCAGCACCTCTCTCCGGTGAGCGCTCTTACGCAGTGCGTCTTTGGACGCAGGATCGAATCGACGCGCAAATTTATCCAGATTGCGCCAGGCTGGACCCCTTGATTTCTCGGCGAGAAGCGGAACGCCCTTGTTGGTGCTGAGCGATACCGAGCGTGAGACCGGAATGACAGCGTCAATCGGCAATCCGATCGACAGCTCAACGTCCTGAACGCTTAGCCCAGCGCGCCTGTCTGCAAAGTTCAGTACAACGTGACGGCCCTCTGGGACCAGCTGCAACTCGCGAAGGACCACGAGCCCGTTGTTCATACCGCGGATGCTTGGAACATCCATGCCACAGACCCAGACTGCATCCGTTGCCATTTCAAGAGCCGCCAAAAGGTGCTCGCCTAGGCCAGGCGCTGTATCCAGCACCACGTACTGGAACTCGGCTGCAAGTTGACTCACCAAAATGGCAACCTGTTCTGCGGAGATCAGGTCGGCATCCGCCGGGTTCTTTGGCCCGCACAGTGCATAGACGCCGGATTCTCCCACGCTGAGGTAAGCCTTGAGCACCATGGAGTCCTGTGCCGCCGCCCCGAATACGGCGTCGGTAATCGTGTGCTCAGGTTCCAGGTTGAGCGCACTTGCCACGTCTCCGAATTGCAGGTCGAGGTCCAGGATTACGACACCCATGGGTGCGAACTTGGATAGCCCGACGGCCAAATTGGTTGCAACAGTGGTCTTGCCGACTCCGCCTTTGGGTGACATCACAGCGATGACGCGCCCACGTCGGCGCTCGATATTACCCTCACCCGATTTCCGGCGCCGACTTTCGGTAGTCAGGCAGTTTCGTTCCAAGAGCAGGCGCAGTTGTTCGGGCTCGGATCCTGGCTCAGCAATGTCGCGGATGCCCGCGCGCATGGCACTCATAATGAGTTCAGAATCGGCCGGAGCCGTTAGCACCACTGAGATATCCGGGTGAAGCAGATCCATGGCAGTGGCTAGATCCAATGCAGCCGTCCTGCTGACGTCGGGTCCGAACATCAACACATCGGTCGGCTCGCCGAGGCTGCGGGCGAGCAGCTCCTGCGGTGCAAGCTGTACGGCGGCCGCCGGAATTCGCTGCAGATTGCCCGGCAATGATCCGCGAATGGCCAGCTGAACGACTTTTTCAAAGTCCGGTTGGTCGGTGAGTAACAGAAAGCGGCTCATTTGAGCACCTCGCTAATAGTGAGTGGAGTCTTGTCTCCGGAGGGTGTGTCTTCGCTCTGCTTAGTGAGCCAGATGCTTCCGAATTCCTGGCTGTGAATGATCTTTTCAGCCTGACGGGTATCAACGGCGAATGTCACATAGGCCGAGCCCGAGGGCAAGGCTGCTACGTCCTTGCTTGACGGAGTCTCTTCCTGGGTGGCTATTTGAATGGCAGTGATCAGTACCTTGTCATAAAGAAGCTTGGTGACTTTCTCTTCCTCAGCGTCCTTGTCGCCTTTCTCCTTGACCGTGTAATTGCCATACACGCCAACGATGTCTCCGGCCCTCAGCATGGACCCCACGACCCGTGCCGGTTCCAGCAGGACAGTGACTTCTTGCATTTCCTTCGGAACGGCAACTGTTCCTGGCGTGAGCAAGGATTCTTCCGCTACGAGCTTGGCTGTCAGCAAATGCTCGCCGGTCACCATGGCCTGGGAAAGCACCTTTCCGTCCAGGTCCTTGAGCGACGAAACTGCCTCCCCGGTGACGGCCGCAGCCGGTAGCTGCTTGGTCGTCAAGAATTGCCCCAAATCCTTGACGGTTGTCCCGGCAGGTACGTCCTTTGTTGCAACGAGTACCTGAACCGGATTCAATGAAGCTTGTGCTCGCGCATCCGCCGCATTGACATATGTATACAGAAGTACGGCACCGACAATCGCCAGAACGAGTGCGGCGATGCCCCCCAGCAGCCGTGTTTTCATGAAATGCCCCCAGACATGTGTTTTGTTTTTTGTTGCGAAGAGAGAACCTCGCGATTGTGAATCTTCCTTAGTTGATCAGTTGCGTGATCTTGGCTCCGTAGTCCATGCCCCCGCCGCCGTATTCAGCATCTTCGTCATCGAAGACATACCTGATGAACTTGCCCACGAACCCAAGGTCCGAATTCTTGTAGCCGCCGTCTTTGATTACCTTGGCGGCTTCTGGAAGTTGGAAATCCAAGAGGCTGTCACCGTTCTTGAAATGCCACCCACGAATGTCTATGGCCGCGTAGGCATAGATCTTGAATTGGCCACCGGCTCCGGTGCCTTTGACTTCATGGAAAACGGGTAGTAGTACGATGACCGGCTTACCGGCCACTAGGTCGGCTTTCCATTCGGCCAAGATCGTTTGGCAGCCGGCCTTGAACTCGTTTCCGGTATCAGTCAGCTCCCAACCGTCGATGATGGTGTCGACAGAGCAGCTTCCCGCCGGTTCCTGCTGCAGCCATCCGAACCCACCTGGAATTTCTTGTCCGGAGGAAGTGCTATGGCACGCATCCGTAGCTGTTGTATCCCCAACGCCGTGACTTTGCAGAAATTGAAGCGAGCCATCGAACGTTGGCGACGAGTCAATTTCACATTGAGAGAAGGCCAACGGAAATTTAGTGCTAAGTCCACCGGGCGGCCCCCAAATCGCCGTCGCGGTAGCCCCGACTCCAACGTTGGAATAGGCTGGATCCAAGATTCGAGCAAACCAAGTGGAGACTGTGTTCGTCGGCGAACCCGCTTCAGCGGCAGCAGTGTTGACAGTTACCTTGTTGTTGGCCGTGTCTACTACGACGGAAGGAACCAAAGAACTTGTGTCGTTTGCATTATTGTCAGCAAGATGACGCGGAATTGTCGATATAGATGAGCATTCAGTATCGGTTTCTTTGGCGCCGCAAATCGAGGCAAGAGCTAATGCCCCGGCATCAGCACCATTTTGCAATTGTGCCTTTTCCCAATAAAGTTTTCCAACGTCGATAGAGATGGCGGCAAAACCCAGCAGGGCCACCATCAGGACGGCGACCATGATGCTTGATGCCCCGTCTTGAGCGGATCGCATTGTCCGCCAGGATTTCTTGATCAGCCGCCACATCGCATGGCCCCTTTCCCTGTCAACGTAGTGGAGCTAAGGAAATCGAACCATCCGGTGAGTGAAGAATAAGATCTCGTTACAGTAATGATCGCCGTGGTTCCACCCGGACAACTTGATGCGGGCATGGAAGTTGCCGTGATGGCTCCCAACGCCGGCGCCGCCTTCTGAACTGTCGTGCCGAGATTGAAGCCGATTTTGTCGTGATGCAGTGCGTATTCTCGGGCACCTTCTCGAGCTGCCTGAGTCAAAGAAATTTGCTGATTAAAGAGGTAGCCAAATTCTACAATTCCAAGAAGAAGCGTCAATAAAATTGGTAGAATGATCGCAAATTCAACTGCTGATGCTCCTCGTTGGTCATGCTTAAACATGCTCCTACCCTCCCCAAGTGGGCCGTGAAGCGGATGTGGTGTGAAATGAGGTGGGCGGGTCGTCTCTGACCCGCCCACCTCGTGCTGCGCGAGTGGATCCCGGTTGGATCGTTAGTCGTTACGTGGTCTTAGGGACGAGCTGAGTTCCGACGTTGTCGAACATCGTGTCCAGCCTGGTGCCGATCAGGAAGACTGCGACCATGACGACGACGGCAATACCGGCGACCATGATGCCGTACTCGACGGCGGTTGCTCCCTTTTCATCGCGGCGAATCTTGTTGCCGACGGTCTGCATGGCAAAGTAAATGTTTGCGAGCATGGTGTTCATGATGTTTCTC